>JAOZPF010000074.1 GCA_029932895.1 Anaerolineae bacterium
AAAGTGAGCGAAGCAAGGCAATCTCCCCCTCGCAAGAAAGGGGCCGCTTCGTCGCTGTACCTCCGCAAAGAGAGGACGAGCAATTATTTTGCTGAAAGGGAAAAACGTGAAGAGAGACCTGGACCAGTTAATGGAGGAACGCGGCCTTGATGGGGCCATTGTCAGTGGACCGGCGCGGGGGAATCCCACCCTCGCCTACCTCCTGGGTGGCGCGGCAGTCAGCCAGGGGATCGTGGTCAAGAAACGAGGAGAACCCCCTTTCTTTGTCCATTCCCCTATCGAGCGCGAAGAGGCCGCCGCCACCGGGATGCGGCTGGTCAATATGAGCGAGTACGGGTACATCGACATCCTGCGCGCAAAGGGAAACCGGCTGGATGCAGATGTCGAGCTCTATCGGCGTATTCTGGACGGCCTGGACGTGCGCGGCGAGGTGGGCTTTTACGGTGTCGCCGACCAGGGCAAGGCCTACTTGTTCCTGCAGGCACTGGACCGGGCTCTGCCCGATGTGCATGTGCGCGGCGAGTACGAGCAGGGTCTCTTTGACATCGCCCGAGCGACCAAGGACGAGGCCGAGGTCGCACTCATCCGCGAGGCCGGGCGCAAGACTGCCGCGGTCATCAACGGCACCGTCGCCTTTATGCGCCGCCACCGGGTGGTGGACGAGACGCTGGTGACAGACGACGGGTCCCCACTGACCGTGGGCCGGGTCAAGCAGGAAATCCTCCGCCTCCTGGCTGAGCGAGGGATGGAGGACCCGGAGGGGGTCATCTTTGCCATCGGGCGAGAGGGAGGTGTCCCGCACAACAAGGGCGGCGCCAATACCCCCATCCGCCTGGGACAGACGATTGTCTATGACCTCTATCCGCGGGGGGCCGACGGCTACTTTTTCGACTGCACCCGCACCTTCTGCTTGGGGTACGCCCCGCCGGAGGTGCAGCAGGTCTACCAGGATGTGGCCGACTGTGTGGACGCGGTCGTCGCCGCCATCAAGGTGGGTGTAGAGGCACGAGCCCTGCAGCGGCTGACCTGCGAGTTCTTTGAGGCGCGCGGTCATCCCACCATCGCCAGCGATCCCAAGACCGAGCGGGGGTACGTCCACTCCGTCAGCCACGGCCTGGGGCTGGCGGTGCACGAGGAGCCCCGCTTTTCCGACGTCCCCAGTAACACCCAGACCCTCCAGCCGGGCCACGTCTTTACCGTCGAACCGGGTCTCTACTACCCCGACCGGGGGTATGGCATCCGTATCGAGGACGTGGTGTGGATCGACGAACAGGGAGAGGTGCACAACCTGACCCCACTCCCCCGCGAGTTGGTCGTGGAGATGGGCGCGTGAGCCTCGCTGACCGGGTCGAGCAAACGCTGCGCGCGTACCGCCTCCCCGGCCTGGAGGAAGCGCTGCCAGCGGATACATTCGTCCTGCCCCACTATGGCGGCTACTCCATCGCCAACATCCCCGCCACAGTCGCCGCGATGCTGGGGACAGAGCTAGAAGGAGCCATGCCGCCCATCCCCGCCGAGCTGTGGGCTGACCTGGCCGACGGGGTGCGCCATGTGGTCCTCGTCATCCTCGACGGGGTAGGCTACCGGTATATGCCGCAGATGTTGGCCGATGCCGGACCTGGTTTCCGCCACCTGGCGGAAATGGGGCGGCTTTTTCCCCTCACCTCTGTCTTTCCTTCCACCACCGTCACCGCCCTAACCACCCTCCGCACCGGACAGGCCCCCCTCGGTCACGGCTTTTTGGGCACCCGGCTGCTCATCGGCGAGTACGGCGTTATGGCCTTTATGCTCACCCTGGGGCCTGCCGCCAGCAAGCAGCGGGAGGAACTGCTCAGGTGGGGATGGGAGCCGGACGAGTTCGTCACCGCGCCCACGCTGGCCGAGCGGCTGAGCGCGGCCGGGGTTCCCACCATCGCCTACACTTATCACCACTTTGTCAACGGCGCGCTCTCGCGCATATTCCTGCGCGGGGTGGGCGAGGTGCGGGGGTATGCTGGCTTCAGCGACCAGTGGATCGACCTGCGCCAGACACTCGTCCGGCATCAGGACGAGCGGGTTTTCGTCAGCGCCTACTGGGCCAACTTTGACTCCCTCTCCCACCTCTATGGGCCGCGAGCGGAGGCCGGCCGCGCCGACCTGCGCCACCTGGCGCGGGCGCTGGAGGAGGACCTGCTGGATCCGCTGCCGGCGGCGGCGCGAGAGGGCACGCTGCTGATGTTTGTGGCCGACCACGGTGAGGTCAGCACGCCGCCCGCGCGGGTGGTGCGGCTCGCCGACCATCCGGACCTGCAGCAGATGCTGCTCCTCCCGCCGGGCGGCGAGACCCGCGCTGCCTTTCTCTATGCCCGCCCCGGTCAGGCCGACGGGCTGCGCGCCTATGTCGCCGCGCATCTGGCTGACCAGTTCGTCCCCTTGGAAACGGAGCGGGCGCTGGCGGCGGGGTTGTTCGGCCCGGGGGAGGCCACGCCCGAGCTGCAACGCCGCCTAGGCGACCTGCTGCTGCTGGCCCGGGGCGACAGCCGCTTGGTGGGGCCAAAAGACTTGGTAGAGATGCCCGGTCACCACGGCAGCCTGATGCCGGAGGAAATGCTGGTGCCGCTGCTGCTGATGCGCCTGGACGGATGAGGGGGAGCGTGATGGCCGAGACGCGAATTCTGGGAATCGAGACCTCCTGCGACGAGACCGCTGCCGCGGTGGTGGAGGATGGACGGCATATCCTCTCCAACGTCATCGCCTCCCAGATCGAACTGCACGCCCAGTACGGCGGGGTCTTTCCAGAGATGGCCTCCCGTGCCCACATCGAGGCCATCGTGCCGGTGATCCAGAAGGCAATGAGCGAGGCCCACCTGGGCTGGGACGACCTGGACGGCATCGCCGTGACCTATGGGCCGGGGCTGGTCGGCTCGCTCTTGGTGGGCGTCAACACGGCCAAGGGACTGGCCGCCGGCCGGGGACTGCCCCTGGTGGGGGTCAATCACTTGGAGGCCCACATCTATGCCCACTGGCTGGAGACTGGGAGCGAGGGGTCCGCTCCGGCCGATCTGACCTTTCCCCTCCTGGCGCTCATCGTCTCCGGGGGACACACGGAGCTGGCGTTGATGCGCGACCACAGTGATTATGTCTATCTGGGGGGCACCCTGGACGACGCGGCGGGGGAGGCGTTCGACAAGGTGGGGCGGCTGCTGGGGTTGGGGTATCCGGGCGGGCCGGCTATCGAGCGGGCGGCGGAGCAAGGCGACCCGAACCTGTTCCCCCTGCCGCGGGCCTGGATGGAGGGGACCTACGATTTCAGCTTCAGCGGGATAAAGACCGCCGTGGCGCGGCTGGTTCAGGCCCACGGCGGGGAGCCGCGCGGGCGGATGGTCGCCGACCTGGCGGCCTCGTTCCAGGCTGCTGTGGTGGATGTTCTGGCGGGAAAAGCGGCGGCCGCGGCGGAGGAATATCAGGCCACCGCCATTCTGCTCTGCGGTGGCGTCTCGGCCAACCAGACGTTGCGAACCGTGGTGCGGGAGCGGGCCGCCGTCCCGGTCTATACCCCCGCCCTCATTCTCTGCACCGACAATGCCGCCATGGTCGCTGCTTGCGGCCATCACCGCTTCCTGTCCGGCGTCCGCGCCGGGTGGGACCTGGACGTGGAGCCGGGGTTGCGGCTGACCTAGCTCTTTATCAACTGCCCCTGCCCCCCAACAGCCTGTTGCGCAGTTTGAGCAGCGCCCGGATCGCTTTTTGTTGCGCGGTGGGCTTTTCCACCAGCATCAGCCCCATCTCATAGGTCGCCAGCCCGCCCCTCCGGTCCCCCGCTTTCCACATCTGGGTTCCCAACACCAGCAGCGTTCTGGCCCTTTTCTCCGTATCCCCCAGTTCGGCAAATATCTCGGCGGCCTGCTGGAGGACTTCTTGTGCCCGCATCCAATCACCCTGGTTGGCGAGCAGTTCGCCCAGGTTCCCCAGCGCCTGCGCCTCGCGGTCGCGGTCGCCCAGCCGCGCAAAGGCAGCCCGCGCCTCTTCCAGAGCCTCCTGGGCCTGATCCCACTTGTCCAGCACCCGGTACACCACGCCCAGGTTGTTCAGTACCTCCGCTGCTTCCCCCTCGTCCCCCGCGGCGGCGAACAATTCCTGCGCCTGCCCAAACCGCTCCGCCGCCTCCTCGTACAACCCCTCGTCAAAGAGGCGCAATCCTTCCTCTTTGAGCGCCTCGCCGTTCTTGTTCTCGCTCATTCTTCCCCCCTGCTCCTGACCTGGCTATCCGTTCTCCGTTACCTCCCCTGCGCGGGAAGGTAGGCCAAGCAATTACCTGACCGGATCAATATGTGATCTCGAGCAACCCTTCGGCGATATTCCGCAGCCCCCCGGCTGGCATCGTGGATAACTTGATCGCCACTTCCAGGTAGCTGCGGTTGATCGGCTTGGTGATGAACTCACGCACCTCCTCCGGCAGCTCCAGAAAGGCGTGGTAGGCCTCTTGTTCCTTCTCCCATTGCCCCACCGGCCCCGACCGTTCGTCTAGGAAATATTCCAGTGGCCGTTCGAGGACCTCGGCCAACACCTCCAGTTCGGCCAGAGGGATCGGCCGCTCTCCATACTCGTATGACGAGATGCGGGCCGGGGAGCAGCCCAACACCTGGGCCAGCTCCTTCTGGGTGATGTCGGCGTCCAGCCGGGCCTGACGCAGCAGTGCCCCGACGATCCGGTGGCGCAGCCGCATCACCTCCTCCAGCGGCGGTAGTTTTTCCTCCACCAGCAACCGGGCCTGCTCATCCCAGAAATGAGCCACTGGGGTGTCCAGGAAGTAGGCCAAAACCTCCAGCTCGGGCAGGGAGGCCGGTTTGCGTCCGTCCTCATAGGCGGTGATCGTGGCGGTGGAAACACCAAGCAGCTCCGCACACTCTCGCTTCGTCTTGTCCGCCCGGATGCGGGCATCGCGCAATAGCACACCGATGATCCGATTGCGCAGCGCCAATGTCTCTTGGATATCCATCTGCCTCCTCCGTACTGATGCTGGTGATTATGACTATGGAGTAACTGCTCAGGCTGCTCCTTCGCCGTTGCCTCTCCTGTGTCGGGGAGGGGAGAGGCGGGGGTTTGCGGGCGGCTTTGCCGCCCGCAGACTCCCATCTTCCTCTCTTCCATTCGCGGAGAGGCTAACTGGAAAGATGGGCTGAACAGTTACATTATGGATAACTACCCTGCTGCCACCCGCCACCTCTCCTGTGCTGGGGAAGTGGGCTGGAGCGCAACTATGATTATAGCACAAGGAAGGGTTGCTCACAAAACCGGCCTGGGGTATACTTGTCTGTACTGGAGGTGAGTCATGGCAAAGCAATTCCCCGGACGGGGCCGAGTGGCTGTTCTGCGCACGCGGCCCGAGACTGTGTTGGAGGACTATGCCCGACTGTTGGACCTGGCAGGGGTCCGCGAAGCACTGCCCCAAGACAAGGAGACGCTGCTCAAGGTCAATGTCTCCTGGCAGACCTGGTATCCGGCCTGCTCTACCACTCCCTGGCAGCTCGAAGGCGTCATCCGTGCGCTCCTAAAGGCCGGCTACCGCAACCTGATCAGCGCTCACAACGACACCGTCGTCGTCGACGCCCGCGTGGGAGAGTACAACAATAAGCATCTCTATGTGACGGAAAAGTATGGCTTGCGCAACGTTCATCTCTACGAGCCACAGTATCGCTGGGTCCGCTACGAGCCTCCGCAACCCTTTCTCGTGCTGGACCAGATCTATCCTGAGGGTATTCTCATCCCCGAGATCCTGGTCGGGCGGAACATCATCCAGCTCCCCACCGTCAAGACCCATGTCTTTACCACCATCACCGGGGCGATGAAGAACGCCTTTGGTGGGCTTTTGGGCACCCGCCGTCACTGGACCCATTCCGTCATCCACGAGACGCTGGTGGACCTGTTGATGATCCAGCAGGATATCCACCCCGGCCTTTTCGCCGTGATGGATGGCACCTTTGCCGGGGATGGGCCGGGGCCACGGGCGATGCGCTGGCACGAGAAGGACATTATCCTCGCCTCTGCCGACCAGGTCGCCATTGACGCTATCTCCGCCCATATGCAGGGGTTCGACCCGCTCTCGATCCCCTTTATCCGCACCGCCCACGAGATGGGGCTGGGTGTGGGCGACCCGAAAGAGATCGAGATTGTGGGAGAGGACCAGGATTGGGTGATGTCCCAGGCGTGGGGGTTTGTGCAGGAGGATACCTTTGCCAGCCGGGGCCAAAAGCTGATCTATCACGGCCCGCTCAAGCCCTTTGAGAATCTGCTTCTGCGCAGCCCGCTGGTCCCCTGGTCCTATTTTGCCTCCAACTTTTACCACAACGTCTACTGGTATCCCTTTGTGGGGCGCAAGCGAGTGGAGGCAGCGCTGCACACCAAGTGGGGGCGGCTCTTTGCCGACTATGGCGTGGAAAAGGGGCTGGGAGGCGCTGTACTACCGGGGATGGAGCCCAAGACGGTGGCGACAACCGCCGGACTGGCCCTGCTGGCGGCGGGGATGATCGCTGGTGGCTGGTGGCTGTTGGGCCACAGGCACAGGGAGGAATAGCGGGCCTGCACGCTGGGCGGCCGGCCTAATACCGCTCCGTTGCTGCCCGCACCCGTCGCCAGGCCCGGCGAATGGCAGCCAACGCCTGTGGGTATCCTCCACCTCACCGTAGTGGGCCAGCACATAGGCCGCGGTGATGGCGCGCACTTTATCGGCGCAGCCTGGCAGCGCTTCGATCAGCCGTGGCAGGTATTCGTTGGGCGTCTCCGCCAAGCGGCGGGGGTACCCTCTGCGCGCCGCCAGCCGGGTCGTGTTGGCATAGATGCGGCGGATGGAGGCGGCAGCCAGCAGGTGGGGCGGGCGCACCTGGCCCGCCCGTCGCTGTACCCGCTCCAGGAAGGAGGAACGCGCTCCGGGCCTGAGAGGGGACTGCTCCGCCGCCCACCAGGCTGCCCGGCGGCGGTGTGACACCCGCACGCTCCAGGCAATGCCCAGGGTCATCGCCACCGCTCCCAGTGCCAGGAGTCCGGCCCGCACTGCAGCGACCAGGGCGGGCGAGGGCGTAGCTGGCGCCGCGGTCACTTCTGCCAGCGAGTTCACCAGGCTCTGCAGGGTGTCCTGGATGTTCCGCAGCGCCTCCGTCAGTGTGCTCAACTCCAGGCGGGCCAGCCAGGAGGAGAGGGGGCTGATGAGGAGGAGCGACGTAGCCAAGGCAAGGAGCAGCCCCCCACCACTCGCCCCGGAAACGCTATCGCTGACCAGGCCCACGCTGCCACGCGGGCCAGCTCCCCTCCCGCGACAAAGGGGGCCAGCGCCAGCCCGGCCAAGACAATCAGGGTAGCCAACCCCACTGTCATCCAGATCCACCGCCCGCCGCCAAAGCGGACCGGTGTGCTCTGGGGTATGCGCGACACCTCCTCCAGGCGGGCCAACCCCAGCGTTGCCAGGGCGGCGGCGAAAAATAGCGGCAACAACTGGTCGGCTCCCGCCAGCTCCGCCATCGGTCCGGCGGCGAGGGGGGCCATCGCCGGGCCCAGCAGCAGCACCAGCACCAACGCCAGCAGGCCCACCCAAAAGTTGAAAAGCACCACGTTGGGCACTGCCAGATCGACCTGGCCCAGGCTCACTCCCCGCCACCAGATGAGGGCACAGACCGCCGCGGCTAACAATCCCCGGCCCAGCGGCGAGCCGGAGGCGGGCATGCGGTAGACGTGGAGGACAAGCGTCAGAACGACCAAGAGCGCCAGCCCGCCGAGGAGGACGGCCTGGCGGCCGCGCAGTGGGACCTTTCGCCACTCCAAGAGGAGAGCCAGCCCCAGTGGCAGGACCACCAGCCCCAACACCACCGCCGCCGTGGGCGCGGGGGAATGAGGGGCCATGCGCCGCACCAGGACGGAGAAGAGGACAGCGATCCAGCAACTCTCCATTCCCGCCATGCCCAGGTAGACCAGCGCTGTGCGCACGCGATGACCGCTCATCCCGCCTCCATCTGTAGCGCAGGTTGGGGGGCGGGCGAGAAAAAGCGCGGCGGCGGGGGCGGAAGGCGGAGCACGCCGGTCCCCTCAAGGGTGGGTGGCGGCCCCTCTCCCAGAGCGACCACCGCCAGCTTTCGTCCCACCTCCTTCAAGCGGAGCAGCGCCACCTGCAGCGGCTCCTCCAGTGTTGCTGTCACCACCACGAACGTCGCCCCCGACGCAGGTGGGCACTCTCTGAGAGGATCATCGCTTCGATGGGCCGTGTGGCGTAGCCGCTGACCCCCGCCAATCCTTCCAGGATGTGCAGCAACTGACCCGTCGAGCGGCCTGGGGGCACCCGCAGCGGCTGGTCGCTGCGGTAAACTGCGCCGTTGCTCACCATCCCCACTGGCATCTTCCGCTCGAACCCGTAGCGGGCGATCGAACCAGCCACGCTGACCGCCCACTCCAACAGTTCGGCGTCCGACCCGCGCCAGTATTCGGCGCCGGCAGCGACGTTCAGAAAGACGACCAGGCTCGGGGTGGTTGTTGGTTCATAGACCCGGGCCTGCAATCGCTGACGCCGGGCCGTGGCTTTCCAGTGGACGTGACGGAAGCTGTCACCGGCGCGATAATCCCGCACCCCCACCGTCCGCGATGGGTCCTGGAAGAGCCAGTTAGTCGTGTGCGTTTCGCCCAGCACCTCACTGGGTGGCAGGCCCATCTCTTCCAGGGTAAAGAGGCGCGGGTAGACGATCAACCGTTCCTGTGCCTCGTCCACCACCTGTTCCTGCTGGAAGAGGCCAAAGGGGTCGCCAGAGCGGAGCGTGACCGGCCCAAAGGCATAGATGCCCCGGCGGTCGCAGCGGACCGTGTACCGTCGGGTGGACCACTCGTAACGCTGCGGGCAATGGCTTTCGCCAGAGTGGTCTTGCCGATGCCGGGCACGTCCTCGAAGAGAATGTGACCCTCGCAGAGCAACGCTACCAGGCAGAGCTCGATCACCGCCTCCTTGCCGACGATCACCGTGCTGACGTTAGCGACGAGCTTCTCCGCAGTCTCGCGGATCGGCGTCACATCGGGTGCGGTCATCTTGCCTCCTTGGCGATAAAAGCGCTGCCTGCCGGGATAGCCAGGCCCTTCCCTACGGCCATGCCCTCAGGACCAGTGGCAGCCAGACCCGCTTGGCGGGGACCCAGATGCGGCCCCACACTCCCCAGTAGCCAGCCTGTGCTTGACTATAGTGACCGTGGTCGTTCCAGGCTACCAGAGCGCTAGAGTTGGTGGGGTTATAGGCCAGTGCCGGGTCTTGCTGGTCTGTACTGGGTGTGATGATCCAGGTCGGATCAAGCGATACACGTTGATTGATGCTCGCACCGGGAACCGTGCCGTCGGGCAGAACACGCTGCCCGTAGATTGTCTCACCCCCTCAGCCATATACCCGGTCATCTTCCCAGACAATCCACCACTCCTCCTGGTTGGTGGCAAAGAGCACCGCCGGGTTGTTCTGGTTGCTGACATAGTTCGAGACGGTGATCGGGCTGCCTGTCAGAGTATAGAACTCGCCGTCAACCCGTTGGGCGAGTATATCGCCCGACTCGGGCCAGGTGACCAGGAACTCGCCATAGGCCGACATAGGCGGCATAGCTCGCCCCCAGGCCACATCCGGCGACTCGGCGTAATATGGCAGATCGGAGATGTGGATTGAATTGCCGTAGAGTGAGAGGTTCCCGCTCGTGAATTCGACCGCCTGCCCGTAGATGTCGTTGGACGTCGTGGCGATGTTGCGCGAGTCGCTCCAGACCACCAGCCAGTGGTAGTCGAACGCGTTGACCGCCACGGCCGGGCTGGTCTGGCTGCCCGATATGTTGTTTGTGACGGGCAACCATTTGAGGTCTTGCCCCAACCAGTCCAGGCTGGCGCTGTAAATGTCCGGCTGGTTCGCCCAACCCGAAAAGTGATCTTCCCAGACCACCAGATAGCGGCCCGACGCAGTGGCATAGGCCACGTCGGGATAGACTTGGTCATCACTCCACGTCGCAATACCGAAAGGCGCGCCGACGGTGTCGCTGACGATGCTGCCATAGATATCATAGTCGCCAGGGCCGGCATGTCGCTGCCACACCACCAGGTAGCTCCCGCCGCTGGCGAAGGGGGTATAGGGGTTGCGGGCGATGGCGGGATACAAGTCGTCTTCGCTGCCCGCCGAGATGCCAAAGACCCAGGTATTCTGGTACCCGTCGGCGCTGATATAGATTCCCAGGATGTCATGGTCACCTGTTCCATTCAGGTCCCAGTCAAAGACAACCAGGTAGCTGTTGGTGTCCTCATTGTAGGCGATGTCGGCGTGCATCTCGTTGCAGGCGTTGACCCCTATCCACTCCCAGATAGGGCGGTCGGGAGCGGTGGGGAGAGAGCTTGGTGCGGCGGGTGGGGGCTTTTCGGCAGCCGTATCCAAGGCGGCTGTCAGCAAAGCCACCACCGTCAGGGTGATTATTCCTACACCGAGCATGATCCTGTACCTGTTCATTTTTCCTCCCTTTGCGTATCCGTGTCGGTCAGCCGGATTTGGGTAGGTGATCGTTGGTTGAAAACGGTCAACTGCTCAAAGCCGGCTTTGCGCACTGCAGCCAGCGCGCGGTCAAAGTCGGCGCCCACTGCCTGCGGGCGATGCGCATCCGAGCCCAGGGTCACGATCCGCCCGCCCTCCTCGCGGAACCAGCGCAGCACCTGGAGCGGAGGGCCTGGCTCGCCCATTCCTTTGCGCGAGTATGAGGTGTTCACTTCGATCCCCTTGCCTCGCGCCGCCGCTATATGTAGGGCGCGCCGCAGCCGCGATTCGTGGGGGGCCAGGTCGAGCGCCAGCAGTCCAAAGCGGCGGTAGGCGGCGCGACGGATGATGTCGAGGTGGGCCAGCACGTCGTACTCCCCCACGGCAGCCAGGCGGGCCAGTTCGTCAAAGTAGAGAGCCAGCCCCTCGTCGAGCGTCAGGCCGTCGAAGAAGGCTTCGTTGAATGTAGGGCGGCGGTCGACCCAGTGGAGGGAGCCCAGGACAAAGTCATAGGGGTGGGCGGAGAGGAGCGCCGTCACATTCTCTCGGTAGAGGTGGGTTTCCCCACACTCCACCCCGGCCCGCACCGTCAGCCGGCCCGCGAAGCGGGCGCGGGCCTGCTGCACGGCCTGCCAGTGAGGTTCGGGCCGGAAGGTGCCATGGCAGGGATCGAGCGGCTCGAAATCGGCGTGGTCGGTGATCCCGATCTCGCTCATCCCCCGCTCTAGCGCTGCCTGGCACATTGCCTCCAGCGCGGCGTCGCTATCGCAGGAGAAACGAGTGTGAGTATGGTAGTCGGGCGGACATTCCACATCTATATTTTAGCACAATTTGCGTTCCTCGCCCAACAAACATGCGTTGGGGCCAAGCCGGCGGTGTGGCGCAAGCTGCCAGCTTGCGAGGGGTGTGCTTCAGCTTGG
>JAOZPF010000322.1 GCA_029932895.1 Anaerolineae bacterium
GGGCGGTCAAGCCAGTGAAGCGTAGAAAGGCGGATGTGCCAGGGGCAAGGGTCAGGGTGTGGCCTTGACGACGAACCCCCCACAGGTTGGAGCAGGTAAAGGGGCGGCGCTGGTCGGGAGCGTGGATCTCTTCAGCCAGCGCGGGGTCGCTTTGGGCAATGAGGCGTAAAAACGCCGCGTGGCTGGCGCGGCCCAGATGGGGCGGGAATGTGAGCGGGGCGTCGGCGGCGAGGACGAGTACCAGGCTTGTGAGCATAAGTACCTCCCAGGAGTGTCGAGGTTTACTCTTGCGATGCACAAAACCACCCGCTGTATCGTGGCTTTTGGTTTTTCAACGCTGCGGGGCCTTGGTCAGTATACAACTGATGCTTGTTCTGTGCAAACTTGCCGCTTGCCAACCCCGCCAACTTGCAAACCCGCACGCCCGGAATATACTATGGGCATGGTCATCAAGAGCAGTATCAGGCAGAGCGAGTATCACGACTCGGTGGCGCTGATGGAGGTGGCGCGCGCGCTGGCGCAACGGGATGGCGTCAGCGACGCGGCGGTGGTGATGGCGACCGAGGCCAACAAGTCCATCCTCCGCCAGGCGGGGCTGTTTGCACCCGCGATCGAAACGGCGACGCCAAACGACCTGGTCATTGTCGTCAGCGCCGCGACAGAAGAGACCGCCGCTGCCGCCCTGCAAGCGGCGGGGGAGCAACTGGGCCGGCGGCAGGAGGGCGCAGCCAGCGCCGAGTTCCAGCCGCGCACGCTGCGCGGCGCGGTGCGCTCTTACCCCGCCGCTAACCTGGCCCTCATCTCGGTCGCCGGGCAGTACGCCGTGACCGAGGCCTGGGCCGCGCTGCACCAGGGCCTGCACGTCCTCCTCTTTAGCGACAACGTCCCTCTGGCGGACGAGGTGGCGCTCAAGCGGTACGCCCTGCAGCACGGCCTGCTGATGATGGGGGCCGACTGCGGCACGGCGATCATCAACGGCGTCGCGTTGGGCTTTGCCAACAGTCTGCCGCGCGGCCCGGTGGGTATCGTCGCCGCCTCTGGGACGGGATTGCAGGAGGTGAGCACGCTGCTGGCGAAACTGGGCGTCGGCATCAGCCAGGGCATCGGCACTGGCGGGCGTGACCTGAAGGAGGAGGTCGGCGGGCTGATGATGCTCGCCGGGCTGGACGCGCTTCGGGCCGACCCGGAGACCGAGGTGCTGGTGCTCATCTCCAAGCCGCCCGCCCCCGCCGTCGCGGCGCGGGTGCTGGAGCGAGCGGCGGCAGCGACCAAGCCAACGGTGGTCTGCTTTCTCGGCGGCGACCCCGCTCCCGTCACCGCTGCCGGCTGTATCCCTGCCCGCACGCTCCAGGAAACAGCCTACCTGGCAGCGGCCCAAGTGACAGGCTACAACGGCCCGCTGGTGGATGAACTGCTGGCGCAGGAGGCCGACGCTCTGCGGCGGCAGGCGGACAGGCTGCGCGCCCGGCTCCAACCGAGGCAAAAGTACCTGCGCGGCCTCTTTAGCGGCGGCACGCTGGCGGCGGAAGCGCTCCTCATCTGGCAGGAAATGGTCGGCGATGTCTTTTCCAACATCACTGCCGACCCCCGCTTGCGGCTGGCAGACCCCGCCCGCAGTCAGGCCCACAGCATAGTTGACCTGGGCGCGGACGAGTTCACCGTCGGGCGGCCCCATCCGATGCTTGATAACGACCTGCGCATCCGCCGTCTGCTGCAAGAGGCGGCCGACCCGCAGGTGGCGGTGATTGTGCTCGATGTCGTTTTGGGGTACGGGGCGCATCCCAACCCGGCCTCCGAGCTTGGCCCGGCGATTCGTCAGGCGCTCCGGCGGGCTGGGGACGACGGGCGGGAGTTGGTCGTCATCGCCTCGCTGACGGGGACGGAGGGCGACCCACAGGGGCTGAGCCGCCAGGCGCAAACGCTGCGCGAGAGCGGCGCGGTGGTGGCTTCCTGCAACGGGGCGGCGGCGCGGCTGGCTGGCCTGCTCGTGGCCTGGCAATAGTTCGTAGTGACGGCTTTAGTCGTTCCCAGCGGGACGCCCGGCCAGAGGCCCGTCAAGCGCGACCTACTGGCGTGGATTGTTCATTGTTAATTGTTAATTGTTAATTGTCCATTGTTAATTGTTGATCGCTCGAGGAGAGAACGTGACACAAGAAAAACTGTTCGCCGAACCATTACACGTGATCAACGTAGGCTTGCGCTCCTTCGCCGCCAGCCTGCGCGAGCAAGGGGTGGCGGTGACGGATGTGGACTGGCGGCCGCCGCTGGTGCCACATCTGCATCATACCTCCACGGGGGTGGACATTGAGGCCGCCAACGCCGAGGCCACGCGCCGCATCATGCAGGGCCGCCCTATGCTGGTGGGCATGGGCATCGCCCGCGCGGTCATCCCCGGCTACCACGACCGCCTCATCCTCCACGCCGGGCCGCCCATCACCTGGGAGCGGATGTGCGGCCCGCAGCGCGGCGCAGTGATGGGCGCTCTCGTCTACGAGGGGCTGGCTCATGACGAGCAGGAGGCGGCGGAACTGGCCGCCAGCGGCGAGATCGAGTTCGCTCCCTGCCACCACTATCACACCGTCGGCCCGATGGCGGGCATCGTCTCCCCCTCGATGCCCGTCTTTATCGTCAAGAACGACGCCTTTGGCAACCTGGCCTATGCCACGCAGAACGAGGGGCTGGGGCGGGTGCTGCGCTATGGCGCGTATGGCCCCGACGTGTACGAGCGGCTGCGCTGGATGGCAGAGGTGCTCTACCCCACGCTCAAGGAGGCGGTAGAGTCCATCGCGGGCGGGATCGACCTGCGGGCGCTGATCAGTCAGGCGCTGCATATGGGGGACGAGTGCCACAACCGCAACCGCGCCGGGACGTCCCTCTTTCTCCGCGCCGTCACACCGGCTATTATGCGCACCTGCCCCGACCGGGAGCGGGCGGCGCAGGTGTTCGAGTTCATCGAGCGCAACGACCACTTTT
>JAOZPF010000323.1 GCA_029932895.1 Anaerolineae bacterium
GGTGCAACACGGCCAGCAGCAGGCGGTAGAGGGCTGCCGTCACCAGGGGCGATTCACCGCCCAGTTCGCGCAACTCGTGCGCCCGGATCAGGGTATCGCGCATCCCCAGTTCGGCAGGTGTGCCGTCGTTCTGAATGCAGGGGATCCAGGGGGATTGTAGCAGGTCAAAAGTTGGACTCATTTTGCCTCCTTCTCGATTTCCAGCCCCAACTCGCGGTTCAGGCGGAGTATGTAGGGCGTGCCGGTGAGAGTACAGACACCATCGGCAAAGACCGCGACGCGGTGGTTGTGCAGCAGTGGATGCTCGCGCCATCCCTCGGGCACATCCTGCGCCAGAAAGTAGTCCACGACCAGCCGGTGGGTCACGGTGATTGTATAACGTGAGAGATCTTTGGTCAACTCCGGCGATGGCGGCTGTTTCAGGTCTATGGCGTGTCCACCGCCAGTCGGCTCCAATGACAGCCCCTCCACCGTCTGATGCAGGCAGACCAGCGAGACGCCGGGCGGGATGAGGCGGGTGAGGGCCTGGAGGGCGCGGTGCAGTTCCGGTTTGTCTTCCTCCAACAGGGCCTCGCTCACGTTCATCAGCCGCCGGTTGCGTGGTTGGGCGATGAGACGCTTCTGGGCTTCGTCCTGCTCCTTTTCCTGATGCCGTTGCATTCGCTGGTGCGCCTCTTCCAGTGCAGCGACCAGGGTCGGGGAGAGGTCGCCAGGGGGCGGCGTCCCGTCGGCATCGGCGTAAACGGCCTCGATCAGCGCCTCCGTATCGTCCGGCAGAACGATCTGTTCACGTCCCTGCAAAGCCAGGTAGGAGCGCAGCAGGACGTAGCGCTCGTACACGTAGCTATCCCGCTTCAAGTCCGGCACGCCGTCTCTGGCGGTTGGAGTAGCGATTAACAATCGCGGCGTCGCACAGGAGGCGGGGCGGGCCTCCCGCTTGTGGCGATGTAGACGGCCGGCGCGTTGCAGGATCAGGTCTACCGGGGCCAAGTCGCTGACCATCAGGTCAAAGTCCAGGTCCAGGCTCTGCTCGATGACCTGGGTGGCGACGACGATGGCCTTTTGTGAGCGTTGGCCTTTTTTCCCAAAGCGGCTCAGCACCTCTCGTTCAATCTGTTCCCGCCAGGCGAAGGGGAAGCGGGCGTGAAACAGGATCAGGTCTGCCGGCGGCACGACACGGGCGTCTCGGATAGCTTTGTAGACCTCCTGGGCACGGCCCACCGTGTTGCAGATGACCGCCGCACAGCCGCCGTCGCGCAGTTCGTCGTCCAGTCGGCGGGCGACGGCCTCAGGCTCTCGTTCGATCCATTCCAGCGCCACCGTGCGATGTTCCGGGGCCGCCAGTGGCACGGCGCCGACCTGGTCTTCCGTGGCCCAGGTGATGGCCGGATAAGAGACGTCGGGGAGGGGCACGTCCGGCGAACCGGTGTAGGCGCGCAGCAGGTCACGGCGGGTCTGCGCCGGCAGGGTAGCCGAGAGAATCACTACCGACGCGCCCACGGCGCGCAGCCAGCCCAACAGTCGTTGAAAGATGGTGGACATGTAGGTGTCGTAGGCGTGGACCTCGTCAAAGATCACGGTTTTGTAGCTCAGGCCAAAGAGCCGGACGAAAAAGTGTCGCGCTTGCAGCACGCTCAACAGAGCCTGGTCCACGGTGCCGACGCCAAAGGGGGCCAGCAGGCTACGCTTATGTGGCAGGAACCAGGCCATGGCCGCCACCGTGCCACCCTGACGCTCGTCGAAGGTCTCCAGGCGAAGGGATTGCATATCATCCCGCCAGCGGGCCCGGCTGTGGATCAGGTGCAGATTGACCAAGCTCTGCGGGTAGCGGCGGCGGAGCACCTCCTGCACGCGGGTGAACATCTGGTTGCTGGTGGCCATGGTGGGCATGGCCACGTAAAGCCCGCGCTGCTGGCAGGTGTGTGCCCAATGGTCGGCCAAATAGAGCGCGGCCTCGGTCTTGCCAATACCCGTCGGAGCCTCGATGATCACCAGGGCAGGCTGCTCCAGCCCGTCTGCTAGTTCGATGACGGCTTCTTGCATCGGGCGAGGTTCAAGCTGGAATAGGTCTCGGAACGATATCCTCTTGGCAGGCGGTTGCCAACCGATCCAGCCCAGCTCTTTCAGCGCCCGCCGGGCCTGGGCTGCGGCGCGTTTAGCGTAATGTACCGGGTCTACCGGAGCTACCGCGTAGGGGAAGTAGTGTTCCATCGAACCGATCCAGTCGGCGGTGGAGGTCAGGCCGGAGAGTAGCGTCAGCAGGGTGTTCTGTTCTTCAGGCGTAGCGCCGAGCCGTTCGACTGTCGGCGGTTCAAAGAGGA
The DNA here is from genome assembly GCA_029932895.1 of Anaerolineae bacterium. Taxonomy (GTDB): domain Bacteria; phylum Chloroflexota; class Anaerolineae; order B4-G1; family DUEL01; genus JAOZPF01. Next base: position 2,322 of record JAOZPF010000323.1, read on the forward strand.
CGCTCAGCACTTGCAACAGGTCGCGCCGGACGGTTCCCCAATCGTCGTCGCCTCTTTGGACGGTCTTGAGGGCCTGCAAGTCCTGGGGATGGGGCCATGCACCATGGTGCCCGCCGACGGCCCGCGCCACTTTGCCGGCCAGGCGGCGCGGCAGATCGGTCTCGGCCTCCAGCAGCGTTCGTAGGGCATCAGCGGAGAGCGTGCCGTGGGGGCAAGATTCCGTTGCAAAGACCGGCGGAAATGTCAGTCCCTTGTCGGCCAGGGATTTTTTCGCCGGTGGGTACTTCCGCTGGAACGCAGGGCTGGCCTTGCCCAGGTCGTGCAGTCCGGCCCAGAAAGCGATCAATCGTCCAGAGGTGTCCACATTCAGGCCCAGGGCATCGGCGAATTGGGCGCGGATGCTTTCGGTCAGCACCTCGTTCCATAGCGCCAATGTCACCTGGGCCACGTCAATCATGTGGCAGATCAACGGGTGGGTCCACGTCTTGTCCTTGTTGGTTTTGGCCCACAGCAACTGGTAGGTGGGAATTGGTTGAATATCGTAGATGGCGGCCAGTCTCCGTGCTTCCTTCACCAATTCCTCCCGCAGATCCTCCGGCGCGATCACTTCCACATCTCCGCCCCAGCCACGAATCCAGGGCAGCATTTCCA
>JAOZPF010000324.1 GCA_029932895.1 Anaerolineae bacterium
ATCAGCCGATCGGGTTGCCGGCCCTTCGTTCCACCCTGCGCGAAGACCTCTACGTGGTCCTCGCCGGGTTCAGCCGTTCTGGCGCTACCTTCAAGGTGTTTATCAACTCTCTGGCCAGTTTCCTCTGGCTGGGCGGATTGGTCCTTTTGAGCGGTGGAGCGGTGGCGTTATGGCCATCCTCTCAGGCGAAGAGGCTGCCGGTGCCCCAGGCGCGGCGGCGAGCGGCGTGGAACTCGGCGGCGTTGCTGGTGGGGCTGGCGTTGCTCGCCGCCGCTGGCGTAGCGATGTGGGGACTGGGCCACGGGACCACGATCCAGCGGAGCGGACGACCCCTCCCCGGTCAGGCCGCCCCCGATTTCTCCCTCGCCCTGGTGGATGGTTCCACTCTCTCCCTCTCCGACCTGCGGGGGCAGGTGGTGGTGGTCAATTTCTGGGCAACTTGGTGCCCATCCTGTGCGGAGGAGCTTGCGGACCTGCAATCGGTGTGGGAGGCCCACCAGGAACAGGGGGTGGCGTTCGTCGGCGTGGCTTATCAAGACGACCTCAGCGACGTGCAGCGGCGAGTGGCTGCGGAGGGCCTCACTTATCTGGTGGGGTTGGACCAGGGGGACCATATCGCTGCTGCCTATGGCATCACCGGGGTACCAGAGACGTTCGTGATAGATTCGGAGGGGCAGGTGGTGAACGTGTATATCGGGCCGATATCGCCGCAGGAACTGGCGGCGCAGTTAGATAGCTTGCTGGGGCGGTAGCAGGAGGCAGGATGGGGATTGGGGCAATTCTGGTGGGCGTTGCATTAGCGCTTGTCGTAGGCGCTTTCCTGGCGCGCCCTCTTCGCGTAGTGAATGGCGAGGCCGGGTTGGAGCGCAAGATCGAGCGCTGGGTGGCCGAGGTACAGAGAAGCGGAACGACGCCAAGACGGCCAGTAGAGGCTGAGCCTGGGCCGGTGGAGGAAGCCGAATTGGAGATACGTTATTGTCCGCAATGCGGCCGCCGAGTTGGCCCGGATGACCGCTTTTGCGCAGGGTGTGGCACTCCACTGCGGGGAGGGGCGAGATGAGCCGCTGGCGTTGGACCGGCATCGCCTTACTGGCCCTTGCCCTGGGGACGGCCTGGGCACCCCACCCCCAGGGTGGCGATACGACGGAGGATCCCTCCGCCATTGTGGTGACGCAACTCCACGTCTTTGTGACCCGCAGCGGGGACTGGTTGCAGGTTGGAGAGTACTATCTGGTCAGCAACACGGGTGATCAGACCTATATCGGCACAGAGGACCCCGCAACGAGTCAGCGGGTCACGCTTCGTTTCACCCTGCCCGAAGGGGCCGTGGAGCTGGCTTTCGACGGACCGGGCCTGGGGGAGCGGTTTGTGGAGCAGGAGGGTGGTTTTGCCGATACTGAACCGGTCCCGCCGGGTATGGCGACCTCTGAGGTGCTTTTCAGCTACTCGCTCCCTTATCAGGAGGGGGTGACCATCGAGCGGCCGTTCGATCTGCCTGTCGACTCGGTGGTGATTGTCGTTCCAGGTGAACAGATGGGCCTGGAAGGACCGGATTTGGTTCCGGGTGGGGTGATGGACACTCAATCTGGCCCTGCTTTCTCCTATACTGCTGGGCCGTTCGAGGCTGGTGAGGCGCTGGCTTTTGCGCCTACTGCCCAGCAACCTATGACAGCACCTCCGGCGATGCCCTCTTCCTCCACGGCGGTCTCTCCCTCCGCAGGGGGAAACCGGGGCGTGGAACTGGCCGTTGGCTTGGCGGCATTGGTGGCTGCCGCGGTGGGAGTGTTCTTCCTCTGGCGCGCGCCAGCTCCTGGCCCTATGCCACCCCAGGTTCGCCCGCTGGTGGAGGCTATCGTTGCCCTGGACGCCGAGTATGAGGCGGGCAAGATGGGAGAGAAGGCATATCGCAAGAAGCGGCGGGAACTCAAGCGGCAGGTGCGTGTGCTTGTGGAGCGTGGGAGCGGAGGAGCCACAGGGTCGTAGGCCGGTTCTGGGCCGCCAGTAGTTGGCGGCGTGTCGGCTACCGTTCGAGGCGGCAGTGGTGATGATTCAGGTCCGCGAGCTTGCCAAGTCTTTCGGCCCCCGCACTGCTCTGGCTGGCGTGAGCTTGGAGATACCGGCGGGACAATCTGTGACTCTGGTGGGGCCCAACGGCGCGGGCAAGACCACTCTCTTGCGCATCCTGGCGACCCTGACCCGTCCCACCAGCGGCACGGTGCGCATCGCCGGGTTGGACCCCGCCAGGGCCGGGGAGGAGGTCCGCCGTAAGATAGGCTTTCTTAGCCACCGCACGCTGCTCTACAGTGACCTGACTGCCGGGCAGAATCTCGGTTTTTATGCCCGCATGTACCACCTGAGCGATGGTCCGGCGCGTGTTGCCGCGCTCTTGGAGCGGGTAGGGTTGACGGCGCGACGCGACGACCTGGTGGGTACCTTCTCGCGGGGCATGCAACAGCGCCTGGCGGTGGCGCGAGCGGTATTGCACCGTCCCACCGTGCTCCTCCTGGACGAGCCTTATACGGGTCTGGACCTACAGGCGGCCCAGGCGTTGACCGATCTGCTGACCGAACTGGCTGGAGAAGGGCGCACTATCCTGCTGACCACGCACAACCTGGAGCGGGGGTTGGCGGTGGGGCAGCGAGTGGTGGTGCTGAACCGGGGGCGGATTGTCCGCGATGAGCCGCGGGAGGATTTCGACCCCGAGATGTTTACCTCTGATCTGGAACCTGAAACCTGAAACCTGGAACCTGAAACCTCCAAGACCTGGCATTTGTGATGAGATACTTGCGCGCGCTGGTGGCCATTGTCGCCAAAGATATCGCTGCCGAGTTGCACACCCGGGAGATGGTCAGCGCTATGCTGGTCTTTGCCGTGTTGGCGACCCTGATCTTTAGCTTTGCTCTTGACCTGCGGGGCGAAGTGGCCGAGGCGGCGGCGCCGGGGGTGTTGTGGGCCACGGTGGCCG
>JAOZPF010000325.1 GCA_029932895.1 Anaerolineae bacterium
GCGGCGCCCAGGAGGGACTCCTTACCGCTGCTTCCTCCCGGACCTGACGGGGTTCGAAGGCTCCTGCCGCGCAGGACCCGGCCTTCAACACCGCTCGGCCATGGCAGTCCCGAGTGGTTCGATCCTCAGAGGGGAATTCGACCCCGCTATGGCGGATTGCGGGTACAGGGCACCGCCAGTTCCCCGTCTAGCACGACCAAAATCATGGTACCTCAGAGCAAGCGAATTGTCAAACACGCCTTCGAAGTAAAAGGCACGCGAGCGTAACACGGAGGGGACAAGAATAGGGGGAGACAGGGGTATCAAGTTCGTTATGGGAGCCGAAACGGGGCTGAGCGGGACGTATAATCGAGAGTGCCAGCCTCGTGGAAATGGGGTACACTGTACCCAGCCAAGAAGCCACCACGAAAGGCTGGCCAATGCAGTGTATCACAGAACGGGAAAGATGGTATCGGGACTGGGGTGAGGTAGTGCACACGCTGGCGGTTTTGGGGCTGGCATTGCTGGTAGCGACGGGCAGAGCGCCGGAAAGCCTGGGAGGCTGGGTAGTCTGTCCAGCGCGAGTGGTCGTGCTAGAGGGGAGGCGGAAGGGGAGGCAAAGGAGCAAGCTCGGCTGCGGGTTAGCTTGGCGGGCGGGATGGGGGTGGATGCGGCGGAGTTGGCGGGTGGCGGCGCTGCGCAGTGGGGCGCTACTGGTATTGGCGAGTTCGGTGGGCAGGCAGGGGATAGAGTGGGTCTGCCTGCTGCCGTGGGTGGTGTGGGTGTGGCGGGGGATGGGGATAGCGTGGCCGAGATTGGGGCAGCAGGCGCTGTATAGGGCATTGGGGCGTATGTGGGAGGGAGGGAGCCGGTGGGCGCTGATGGGGCTGGGGGTGGTATGGCTGGTGAGGAGGGGGGCTGAGTGGCCGGCAGGGATAGGGGCACAGCCGAAGCGGAGTGGCATAGGAGGGCTGCCGACGGGGATGTGTTTGGGGGTGATAGGGGAGGGTGGATCGTACGTGGGGGTGGAGGAGGATGAGAGAGGATGGTATCACGTGCGGTTGAGAGGGGAGTTCGAACTGCACGTGGATGGGAAGGTGGCGTTGTACAAGCGGGTAGCGGTCATCTTTCTGGGATTGCTGGACGTAGCGCAGGAGAGACGAGGGGGTCGGCGCACGAGGGATGGGCGGACGCCATTTGTGCGGCAGGAGCAGCTAGCGGCGTGGTTTGGGGTGCCACAGCCGCACATCAGCCGGTGGAACAAGTACTGGTTGGAGGAGGACTGGCAGCGGCTGTTGAGCCAGCGGTGGGGGGAGGTATTGACGGAGGAAGTGCGGCGGCGAGTGATCGAAAGTTGGGTCAAGTTTCCGTGGTGGACGGCAGAGCGGCTGCGGCAGCATCTACGGGGGCAGGGGAGTCGGATCACGCTGCGGCAAGTGAAACAGATCGCCCAGGAAAGCGGTTGGTCTGCGGTACGGCAGTCGCTGCAGAAGGTGTACCAGGTCAATGCTGAGGCCTTTCGTCCGCGGGAGGAGTGGCTGGTGGAGCAGTTGCTGGCGCAGGTGGAGAGCCTGGTGGAGCAACTAGAGGCATGGGGAGGGCTGACGGCCGAGCAGCACGCGGCGTTGGTTGACCTGGAGGCGCAGGGCGCGGAGTTGGGATTGCGTGCAGCGGCCTCAGTGCGGCCCCTACCGTGGCCATTGCGGATGGAGCGGCTGCTGTTCGGGCAGTGGGAATGGGTCGAGAAGGGGACGGTGCGTTGTATCTACTGCGGCACGACGGAAGTATCGCGCAAGAGCCGCAAGCCGAGGGTGAAGCGCTATGTGGACGAGCAGGGGAACGAACGAGAGGTGGAGGTGTATCGCTACTACTGCCACAACCCGGCGTGCCAATACAAGACGTTCACCAACCTGCCGCCGAGCCTGATCCCGCATTCGAAGTGGACGCTGCATCATCGCCTGGCGGCGTTGCAGCAGTACGAATGGTCGCACAGCGTCTATCGCTGCACGAGCCAGATGCTGGGGGTGAGCAAGATGACGGTCTACCGCTGGGTGAGAGGGTTCGGCTACCAGTTGCTGCCGGTGGCGGCCCTCTTTGGCGTCGTGCGCTCCAGCGGCGTGGTGGGCATCGACGAGAAGTACGTGCTGGTTCCCAAGAACGACAAGCCCGAGGGGAAGATGAAGCGCTGGATGTACCTCTACCTGGCCGTCGACAGCTACACCTACGACCTGCTGCACGTCGAGATCTACCCCTACAACACCAAGCAGAGTGCCCGCGCCTTCTTGCTGGCGCTGCGCGCCAAAGGGTACCACCCGCGCGTCATCGTCACCGACCTGCGGGCAGACTACAGAGACCTCGTCGCTCACGTCTTCCCCAAGGCGACCCACCACGAGTGTATCTTTCACGCCCTGCAAGATGTGCACAAACACCTCAAGGACGCCTACGGCGCCGACTATGCCGAGAAGCAGCCTCACGTGGCTGCGCTGAGAGACGACATCGACCACATCTTCGATGCTCGCACCAAGCGCACGGCCTGGCGACGTTACGAGGCCGTGCTAGCTCAACGGGAAGTCTTCGTCTCTCAAAGGCCGGAAGCGGCCGCCGTCTTCGACCTCCTGGAGCGTCACTGGCCCACCTTGGTCAACGCCATCGAGAGCCGGCACATCCCAGCTACCAACAACGCGACAGAAGAGGTGATCCGCATCTTCAACCAGCACTACAAAACCTTCTGCGGCTTCGAGTCCATCGAGACCGCCCGCGTCTATCTGGCCGTTTTCGAGAAAGTCTACCGCTTCACGCCCTTCTCCGACGATGCCCAGGAGCGGGTTCGGGGCAAATGCCCACTCGAACTGGCAGGTTATGAGGTGCGCAAGTTGCCAATGGCCCATCTCTTCCGCGGGCTGGCCCTGCAGTGGCCTGCTTCTGCTTTCCAGGAGGTGTCCCTAACATGATACGCTCCCGA
>JAOZPF010000075.1 GCA_029932895.1 Anaerolineae bacterium
ACCCGGATTTTATGGGGCCCGGCCCCCTCGGCCCGCCCTATACCCAACAGGATTTCGACGACCTGGCGGCGCTGGGAGCCAACTATGTCAATATCTCCCACCCCGGCCTCTTTACCGAGGAGCCGCCCTACACACTCGACCAGGACGCGCAGGATAACCTGGACCGACTGCTGAATATGGCCGAGCAGGCCGGCCTCTTCGCCGTCATCACCTTCCGCACCGGGCCGGGCCGCAGCGAGTTCTGGGCCTTTTGGGGAGAGGACACCGTCTCCGACCCCGATGATGGCTGGTTCGACCCTGGCTACTACAACAACCGGGTCTGGGTGGACCAGGCGGCGCAGGACGGTTGGGTGGAGATGTGGCGCTACACCGCCCAGCGGTACCGGGGAAACCCCATCGTGGTCGGTTACGACCTGATGTGCGAACCGAACGCCAACGAGGTGGGCGGCTACCCCGCCAGTGATCCCCTGGACATCTGGGACCCGGAGGTGTTCTCCGCTACCTACTCCTCCACGCTCTACGACTGGAACCAGTTCTACCCCCGCATCGTCGCCGGTATCCGCGAGGTGGACCCCGCGACGCCAGTCCTGGTCGGCGGGATGGGCTACAGCGGCATGGACTGGCTGCCCTACCTGGAGCCAAGCGGCGACCCGCACACGGTCTACACGGTGCACCAGTACGACCCGTTCACCTACACCCACCAGGAGCCACCGCTCACCAATGCCTACCCAGGGGTGTTTGATGCGGATTGGGATGGGGATCCGGACCAGGTGGACCGGGCATGGCTGGACGACCTGCTCTCCACGATGGACGACTTTGTGGCTGCACACTCCGTGCCGGTGGCAGTGAACGAGTTTGGCTTGATGCGCTGGGAGCCGGGCGCGGACCTGTTTATGGACGACCAGATGGACCTCCTGGAGCAGCGGGGGGTCAACTATGCGCTGTGGTTGTGGGAGAGCTCCTGGCCTCCCATCCAGGAGGAGATAGACGCTTTCAACTTTCGCCACGGCCCCGACCCCGATAACCACACCGACGTGGAATCAGATTTGCAAGATATCATCATCGCCCACTGGGCGCAGAACGAGGTACGCCCCTCCAACATAGCCGGGGCCCCCATCGGCGGGACGGCCTGGCAGAGATAACCCATCACGCCGGACGGATCGGCGCTGCTTCAGCAGCCGGGGTGTAATGCTGCTCTCTATGTTGGAGCGGGATCTGGCCTTGCCGGGTCCCGCCATCCACACACAAGGAGGAAAGACACGACAACCGGAAACCGCCAAGTCTGCGCAGCGCTGGTCGTAGGGGCTGGCCTGGCCCTGACCATGCTGGCGGGCCTGCAGAGAGCGCAAGCGGCTCCCGCCAGCGGTATGCTGTTCGTCAAAACTGGCGGCAGCGGCACGGCCTGCACCCAGTCCTCTCCCTGTGGGCTGCAGACGGCGCTGGGCCAGGCCGCTGGCGGCGACACGATCTACATCGCCAGCGGTGTCTACACCGGCGCGGGCGGGGCGGTCATCACCGTCACCGAGAGCATCACCCTCTACGGCGGGTGGGACGGCGCAAGCAGCGGCCCGGTGGTGCGTGACCCCGCCGCCCACCCCACCACGCTGGACGGTGAGGACCAGCGGCGGGTGGTGTACATTGAGAGCAACACCGGTCCCACGCTGGATGGCTTCATCGTCACTCGCGGTCACGGTGCCTTCTCCGGGGGAGGAATCTATGCCAAAGGCGCTTCCCCCGTCATTCGCAACAACCAGATCATCAGCAACACAGCCGCCGGCGACGGAGGGGCCATCTTTATCAACGGTGGCTCTGCCCAGATCGTGGGCAACGAGATCAGAGATAACGCTGCCACCTGGGCCGGTGGTCTCCGCATCATCAACAACGCCCAAGTCGCCATCGTCGGCAATGAGATCATCAGCAATGTAGCGTCGATCTCCGGTGGAGGCATAAACCTAGAGTGCTGCGGCGGCTCCACGCCCTTCATTGCGCAGAACCTGATCGCCTACAACCAGGGTACCAACCACGGCGGGGGCGTGCTCATTCAGTCCACGAGCGCCTCGCTGGAGAACAACATCCTGGTCTCCAATCAGGCCGGCGAGGGGGCGGGGGTGTGGCTACAAGGCTCGGCCTCCTATCCCGCCAGCGGCACGCTGGTCCACAACACCCTGGTCGGTCGGGCCGGTGGGGATGAGGCTGTGTTTCTCGATCCATACGTCACGGCCGTCCTGACGAACAACATCCTCACCGGCCACAGCATAGGTATCGCCAACGCCGCGCCCTTCAGTAGCACCATCTCGGCCACCCACAACCTCTTCTGGGATGGCTCCGACCCCTTTATCGGCACGAACGCGGTACTGGCCGATCCGCTGCTGGACGGGACCTTCCACCTGCTCGCCGGCTCGCCAGCCATCAACGCCGGGACCCCAACCAGCGTGACCATTGACTTTGACGGCTACCCCCGCCCCGCCGGTCTCCTCCCCGACATCGGCGCCGACGAGGTCCAGATAGTGGTGTACCTGCCGCTGGTGACGCGAGCCTATCCATAGCCGGCGGGCGGATTGCCGGCGATAGAGTGTGACGCACGCCCGGACGTGAACGTCCGGGCTAAAAAGCCAAGCCCTGCGGGCTGGAACCAGCCCCCGCAGGGCGCTCGGCCGAGTGACCGGGCGGTTCGGCGGCTGCGTGGAGGAGGGCGATCCCAATTGCCCCCTCGCCCGGCGAACAACCTCGGCCCTTTGCTGCCGCTGTTGTTCGAGTACATCGAGTAGGTGCATTGCACCTCGAAAGGAGTCGAGATGAAAAACAAAACCGTTGTCCTGCTGTTGATCCTGCTCCTAACGCTCGCCGCATCCTGCGGCCCCGGGCCGCAACCGACGAGGGAATCACCCCCGACGGCCGCTGCCCCTACGCAGACCAGGCAGCCCGTCCCCTCAACTCCACCTCCCGCTCAGCCCGCCAGTACACCGTCCACCACTGGCGGCGGAGAGATAGACGTATCGCAACTGGTGGAGACGGACGATGACCTCCTGGGTATCAGCGCGCTCTCGCCCAACCCCTATGCGGACGCGATAGCGGCCGGCGCACGGGTGGTCAATCTGGAGCCGATGAACACTTTCTTTGTGCTCTGGGTTCCCGAAGGGTATGAGAGTATGGAAACCCGACGGGTAATGGTCATCGCCCACGGTCACACCGGGGACGCCTACCGCGAGGTGGGCCTCGAGCTGGGGTTCGACCCGAATCCCAGCTATGCCATCGTCGCCATCCAGTGGTGGACCGGCATCGAAGAGGTGATGTACTCGGGACAGCAGTTCTACGAGTTCATGGACGTCGCCTTGCGGTATATGGAGTACAAATACCACGCCCAGTTGGATAAATGCGCCTATCGCGGCTGGAGCATGGGCTCTGGCATCAGCTATGAGGTGACCTACCTCGACCGAGTCAACGGCACCAACTATCTGGCCCTGACCATCAGCCACGATGGAGGAATGATGCCAGACCCCAGCGAGATGGCCGTGGGCAGGGAGTTTGTGACCAATCTCTACAATGGGGTCTATGGTCAGGACGCGTTCGCGGGCAAGCATTTCTACCTCTACGCCGGCTACGAACCGCAGATAGGCTATATGCGCAACACGGAGCAGGTGATCACCAACTTTGGCGGCGTTGTGGAACGCATGGTGGCGGACGAAGGTGCGGGGCACGACGGTTTCTACCGCCACCCCCAGTATCACCAAGAGGCGCTGGAGATATTCTTCCGCCTAGCGCCGTGACGCCAAACAGGAGCTCTCGGGCTTCCCGCAACTTGAGGATGGCAACCGCCTCTTTGCCGCCGTTGTGAACGGTAGCTTTGCGCCCTGCTGACGCCCGGTCGTTCGCCGCCGCCCCGCGTTCCTGCCCGCGGAGCGGTGACTGTTGTGGGAATAATCACCGCCCATCAGGTCCCGGCAGCGCCGCCGGTCGCACAACACCAGCGGCCCCATCCTCAAGAGCGTCCGGGTTACTTGCAACCCCGCCTCAAAGTGGTATCACACAAGCAGTTATGAGTACCCGAACAAACACAACAGGCCGTTCTCTCCCAAAGCCAGCCTCGCCCTTGTCCTTGGCCTGATGAACACCTACCTCTCTGCAGCACCCGCCGACACGCAAGTCACCGCGCCTACCGGACAATCCGTGACCGTGCCGACGCTACTCTGGCAAAGCGAGTACATTGAGGAATCCAACGACTTTGAGAGCCTGACCAATCGCGGCCTGGCGATAGACCCCACCGGGAATATCCACATGGCGTATGGGGGGATGCACCTGACCTATGCCTGGTACGACGGCAGCACTTGGCACTATGAGACGGTGTCGGAGGCAGAAGCCAGTTACGTCGCCCTGGCCCTGGAGCCTGTGCTCCCTTATCGCCCCTACATCAGCTATATGACCGACGCGAGTCTGCACGTCGCTCATCGCACCGCGAGCGGCTGGGTCATCGAGGTGGTGGACAGTGAGCCTACCCTTGCGCTGGGCTATTACACCTCTATCGCCCTGGAGCCGGTCGCGCCCTACACCCCCCACGTGAGTTACCGCGATGCGTCGTACGGCGATCTAAAACACGCCTGGCGCACGTCGAGCGGGTGGCAGACCGAGGTTGTGAACACCGACGATGCCTTTTTCACCTCCATCGCCATCGCTCCCGTCACCCCCTATACCATCCACGTCAGCTATGCCGCATTCTTCTCCCCCCACAAGCTGCGCCACGCCTGGTGGGCCCCTGCTGCCGGCTGGCAGATCGAGACGGTTGATGACCATATTAACGCCGGAGAGTACTCATCAATCGCCGTCGAACCAGTGCCGCCGTATGCGCCGCGCATCAGTTACTACGGTGGTTATTATGAATCAGCTTATTCCCCCACTTTTGCCTGGAAAACGGGAGATACATGGGAAACAGAGGTCATACAACATGACGCGGGCAGCTATACCTCTCTCGTCATCGTTCCGGTGCCTCCCTATACCCCCACCGTCGCCATCTTTGATTGGAACCAGATCCACCTCGCCGAGTGGACACCGGCCGGGTTGTGGCGCATAGACTCGTTCCCTGCCCACTGGACAACCGCTATGGTCTCCTTGGCCCTGTGGCCGACCGCTCCCTACACCCCGCACATCAGTTATTACGTCGGCGGGGTGGACGGCTCAGAATGTATCCGGGACATGGTGCATGCCTGGCGCGTGGATAGCGGGTGGAGCACAGAAGTGGTGGATGATGGCATAGAGGTTGGCGACAGTCCGGCGCTGGTCATCGCGCCCACAGCTCCTTATACCCCATACGTCGCTTACGGTCGCTCGTGCGCTGTTGACACATCCAGGAACGGGCTGGTCTATGGTTGGAGGACGCCGGCGGGACAGTGGATCAGCGAGACGGTGGACAGCAATGGACAGGTCGGCAGTTGGCATGGCGCAGACCTGGTCATCGCCTCGACTCTTCCCTATACCCCCTACATCGCCTACGAGATGTCCGATGTCTACGGCGAGTCCCAACTCAGATATGCCAAGCGCTCTGGGACAAGTTGGATCACGGAGGTGGTCACCACCACCATCGGACGCGGTCCCTCTGTTGTTCTGGAACCACTGCCCCCATTTACGCCGCACATCGTCTTTTGGGACGCAAACTTCTCCCGGCTCTACCACTCCTGGCTCTCCGATACAGTCTGGGTGAGTGAGGCGACTCTCTCAGAGGCAGTCAACGATTACGGGCTGGATATAGCGCAGACCACGCCGTTCACTCTGCAGATGGCATACGCGCCGCACGACAGGAGTGCGCTGGACTATGCCTGGCGGACAGATGGCGGCTGGGTCACAGAGAGCGTCACCGCTCCTCTCATGCTTCCCATGGGTATGGCTCTGGCTCCTACCGCGCCATACACCCCCTATATCAGCTATGGACAAGGGATGTGTTACCCCGGCGGTGCTTGTGGGCTGTGGTGGGCCAGGCGGGTGGACGGGAACTGGCTCACGGGGCCGGTACAACGTGCTGATGGGAACTCGTTCCCGCTGAGCTGGGCGACCGTGGCAGCCGTCGAACCGTTCCCGCCCTACAACCCGCGTTTCGCCTACTGCTGGGAGGACGACAATTTGAACTATGCCTGGCTCGTGGGGGACAGTTGGAGACACACCACGCTGCGTACAGGGGCATGCCAAGATATTGCCCAAGCGATCACGGCGGACAGCCCGTATGAGGCTCACATAGTCTACAGCGGCGATGGCCTCGTCCACCTCTGGCAGGTGCAGCCCAGCCATGTCGTCTGCCTGCCCCTGCTCCTGCGAGGTGCCGGAGCGACCCACGGTCACCAATAGCCACAGGTGGCCCTATGTCAGGCCTGACAGCCCCTGGAGACCGGTCAGGTCTATGATTGGCGAGAACGGTCGCCCATTACGTATAGTTCCGCAGCACCAGCGGCAGGTAGAGCCGCTTGAGTGCACCGGGCGGCCAGTACTCGTCGGCCCCCAAGTCGGGCGCATGGTAAGGACGTGGCTCGTAATCCAGGTCGGAAGTCACGCCGGCGTCTATACCCCTGTCCAGGGCGGTGCTTCCCTCGCGGAGGTGATAGTCACCCGCCATCGGGTCGGCGAAGGCTGGGTCGCCCCAAAAGTTGACCGTGCCGGTGACGATGCTGCCTCCTCCGCTAGTGTCGGCCCCGTTGCCGTGCCACAGCGTCGCTTCCAGCGTGACAGCACTGCCCGCCAGAACATTGAGGCCCACTGTCTGGCTGACGACGATGGTGTTTGTAAAGTGGAGAGCGGTCGAACCGGTGGCATATACCCCCGCATCACCATTGTTGGCGATGGTGCTATGGCGCAGCCAGCCCTTGCTGGCTGACACACATAGGCCGCCGCCGGTGATGGCGGCGGCGTTGCCGGCGATGACATTGTTGGTCATCATAAAGGGGGCACTGTTGGTGACGTAGAGACCGCCGCCGGACAGGTCGGCGGCGTTGCCGATAAAGAGATTGCCCTCCAACGTACAGTTGCTATAGTCGAGCCATAGGCCAGCACCGCTCCCCGGCGTGACGTTGTCGGCGATGAGGTTGGCGCGCAGCGTGGCATCACTGAAGAGCAGATACAGCCCACCGCCGCCGTCGCCGGGAGCGGTGACGGTGTTGCTGGAGATGATGTTGCCCTCCAAGCGGGCATTGTCGAAGGCGAGATACATTCCGCCCCCTCTCCTGACGGCCTGATTGCCGGAGATGGTGTTACCGCTCAACACAGCGTGGCTGTTCTGCAAGTACACCCCTCCGCCGTTGACCTCGGCTGTGTTGCCAGAGATGACATCACCGCTCAGAGCGGCGTGCTCACCGAGCACGTACACCCCACCGCCATAGGCTGCTGTGTTGGTCATGATGCGGCAATTCTCGATGGATGGCGACGCCAGGAGGACAAAGGCCCCCCCACCGACATCCTGCACCTGAAAACCGATGAGGGCGCCGCCCAGGTCGCTGGCGTCCCCGCCAGTGACCTCTAGCCCGGTCAGGGTGGGAGCGGCACCCTCAGCGATGAACAGCACCCGGCCCCGCCCCTGGGCATCCAGCACGGTGGGATGGGCCTGGGGGTCGGGCGAGGCCCAGTTGGTCGTGGTGTAGCCGCCGGAGAGAGTGAGGGTCTTGGATATGTACACCACCTGGGTGATGACCGAGGGGCCGACGTAGGCGGCCGGCGCCGGGCGGGCGTGCAGGTCGGTGTAGACGCCGGTGGCGACCTCGACGGTGTCGCCATCGCTGGCCTGGTTCACAGCGTACTGCACTGTGCGGCAGGGGTTGCCCTCGCCGCCGCAGCCGGGGGCATCGGTGCCGGCAGTCGCCACGCGGATGACTCCCGTACCTGCCTGGGCCAGGGCTACGGATGACTCCGAAGCTGGCGTACCGCCCAGTAGCCAGAACAGCGCCAGCCCCAGCCCCAGAACCCCCAACAGACTCGAGATTCGCCGACGTCGATTCATCTTGTCATCTCCCTCTCCCGAGTCGCCGGTCCTCCCGCAGGCTCGCATCCTGCGGGAGGACGGCCTCAGTGCCGGCGCAACACCAATGGCAGGTAGACACGGTACTGGTTGACCCACGCGCTCAGGTGCAGGACGGTGTTGTACGTGTCGGTGACGGTCGCCGTGTTCTGAATGACGATTTTTTGGTTGACCGTGACGCCAAAGGTGAGTGTGACAGATTGTCCGACCCCGACGTTCCCCTGCCAGCGGATGCCATCCGTATCGCTCACCACGCCCGCCGTGGCCTGCGCACTGCCGGAAACGTAGGTGGTGGCGGTGGGGATGGGGTCGTAGAGCAAAGTGGTGGGCGAGTCCGCGCTGCCTCCGTTGTGCAGCACGATGGTGAACGTCACCACCTCCCCTACTCCGGCGTCCTGCGGGGTGGCCGTTTTGGTAGAGGGGGAGAGGTCCACACCGGTGTACTCATCCGCCCCCAGGTCGTACCCCGCGCCGATGGGACGGGGGTGGCCGTCAATGTCCTCGCTCACGCCCACGCCCGGCCCGCGGTCAATGGCCTGAGAAGCGGCCCCCAGGTGGTAGTCGTCCTGGGAGGTGCTGACAAAGTCTGGGTCGCCGACAAAGTCATGGGTGGTCAGCGGCGGGCTGCATTGGTTGTCTATATCATCCACCCTAACTCCTTTGCTGGGCCACCAGAGGGTGTAATCGAGCGTGGTCGTAGGGCAGACATAGTCGTACATACGGACGTTGAGGACGTCGGTGTCGTGGTCGGCGAAGATGTTGTGGCTCATAGCGGTGCTCGCGCCGTGTCCATTGCGAACGGCGGAGGACTGGTTGCCGACAAAGGTGTTGTGGTAGAGATAGAGATAGGTGTCCGGTGGGGAGGCGTAGGGACTGCCCTCCACAGCCACCGCGCCGCCACCGCGATACCACTCGGCGAACCAGCCAGTACACTCGGCGCAATGCTCGTTGCCGGCAAAGATGTTGTTGGTCATGGTGACGACAGAATTGTAATGCACAAAGACAGCGCCGCCGAACGCCTCGCTGGTGTTATTGACGCCAGCGTTGCGGGCAGCATAGTTGTCCAGGAAGCGGTTGCCGTCCACCACCAGACCTTTCCCCATCAAGTACAGGCCGCCCCCATAACCGCCATAGTAGTACCCTCCCTGCGGCGGCGCGCTGCAACCCCAGTTGTTCTGGAACAGGTTGTCCGATACCAGCGCCGGACCGGTGACGTGCACTCCCCCTCCTCGTCCGCCGTTGGCGCCCGTCGTCCCGGCCGAGGCTACGTTGTCTATCACCCGGTTGTGACTGAAGATGATCCAGCCTTTCTCACCCAGGGCACCGTTCAGCAGACGTGCTCCGCCACCGGTACCGCTGCCGCTCAGAGCGGCCACGTTGCCCTGGAAGAGGTTGTAGGTGATGGTGTAGGTGTGACCATCGCGCAGGCCGCCGCCGTAGAACCCCCCGCCGTCGTCGCTGGCCGTGTTATCCCGAAACGTGTTGTGGGTCAGGGTCAGGTCGCCCCAAGTGACCTCCAGCCCCCCGCCCCAGCCCTCGCTCCTGTTGTCCTCAAAAGTGTTGTCGGCCAGATAGGCTGTGCACTGATAGACACCGGTCCCACCAGCGTAGTGATACGAGAGGTTGTCCTGAATCAGATTGTCCGTCATAGTGAGGGTGACATCCCGCACGAACAACCCGCCGCCGACGTCGGCAGTATTGCTGACGAAGGTATTGCCGTCCAGAAGCACCGGGCCGCCTTCTATCAGATAGAGACCGCCGCCGCTATCATTGGGGTCAACAGGGTCGTCATCCCAGGCGACATTGTGCACAAAGTCGGAGTCGAGGAGGGCAAGGGAGGAGTAGTAGGCATACACACCGCCTCCGTTCTCATTGGAGCGGTTGCCGGTGAACTGGACATCCTGTATGGTGATGTCGCCGATGCCGGGGATGCCGCCGCCCTCGACAAAGATACCGCCGCCATGGTAGTCGGCGGTGTTGCTGATGATGCGGCTGTCCTCCACCACCAGGGTAGGGGCGTAGGAGCAATACGAACCTGCTTGGGCGCAGCCCTGGTAGATACCACCTCCTCCAGCCGTGCCCGAATGGGCCTCGTTGTGGGCAGTGTTGCTCATAATGACACAGTTGCGCACGGTGAGAGAGCGGGCCTCGCTGTGCACCCCGCCACCGCTGCCGATCGGATATAGGTATGGATCAGAGTGAGTATCGCCACCCAGCTCTCCCGAACCGTTCAGAATCCGCAGGCCGTCCAACGTGACCGTCAGCTCTCCAGTGATGTAGACGACCCGCCCCAGGCCGCGGGCATCCAGGGTGGTGGAGTAGAGCTCGGGGTCCCATGCCGTAAAGCCACTGTTATAGCCGCCTCGGATGGTCAAGTCCTTGTCCAGATAGACCACCTGGGTGATATTGACCATCCGGTGGATGTCGGTGTAGATGCCAGTGGAGACTCTTATCTCGTCACCGTGGTTCGCCTGGCCCACGGCGTACTGCACCGTGTGGCAGGGGCCGGCCGGGTTGGTGCAATCGCCGGCGTCGGTGCCGGTGAGGGAGACGTAACGGGTGCTGCCGTTGGCGCGCACCGGCCCGCCCAGTAACAGCATCACCCCCGCCAGCACAGTCAGGCAGAGAATCACAGATAGAGCTAGAGCGAGCGTTCGTTTCTCATTCATCGTTCACCTCCTCTGAGGTGCGACGCACCGTGGATGTGCGTCGCACGGCGCTATGGAGTCATCCGGTATTATAGCACTTTACAAACTGGGCGGCTACTCTCTTGGCATCCGCCAGTGAAAGCGATGTCTTGGGCCGGATACATTCCGTCTTGAGCGATTTGCGCCACCGTTCCAGCTTGCCGTTGCTCTGCGGATAATATGGCGCCGTCCGTACGTGGGTCATGCCGCAGAGACGAATGTACTCTTTGAAACTCTTGGTCACGAACTGCGGGCCATTGTCCGAGATGATCCCGGGCTTGGCCGCAGGAAACTTTTCCCGTGCCCGCTCGAGACAGAGGTAGTAGAACGTGCCACGAATATTGACGTGCGCGATGTCGATGTGCCAATGTTGGCGCGATTTCCGCGGCTGATGGAAGCCTTTTCCCTGTGCCCCAAGTGGTTTTTTTAGAGCTTGTCCGAAAAATACTCGCAGTGTGCGCCTTCCCGGCGCTGAAGCGCCTACTACTAACCGTCTGTGAGCCCGGACGTTCACGTCCGGGCGGGCTTACTCTACAGGGAGACTATTA
>JAOZPF010000076.1:0-9148 GCA_029932895.1 Anaerolineae bacterium
TAGTGGCCCAATCTGGTGACCGATGTCGTTCGCAGTTTCGTCAGGTTGGCGAAGGATTTGGGAGGGACCCCGGATGAGCTTGGCGACCGCCTGAACAGACTGGCGGAGCAAACGACTGACCGCTCTTTCCCGCTGCTAGAAATGGGCGCAGCGATCTATGCCGACTACCAGCGGGCGCTGCGCTATCGTGGCGCGGTGGACTTTGACGACCTCATTCGCCTGGCGCTACGGGCGCTGGAGTTGGACCCCGAGCTGTTGGAGCGGTTGCGCTACCAGTGGCCCTTTATCCTGGAGGACGAGGCGCAAGATAGCAGCCGCTTGCAGGAAGAGATCTTGCGCATGCTCTGTGGCCCGGACGGCAACTGGGTGCGCGTCGGCGATCCTAATCAGGCGATCTATGAGACCTTTACCACGGCCAACCCCCAGTTCCTGCGTGACTTTTTGCAAGAGGATGGTGTCCTGGCACGCGAGCTGCCCAACTCTGGCCGTTCGACGCCGAGCATCATCAGGCTGGCTAACTATTTGATCGATTGGACACAGGCGGAGCACCCGGTAGAGGCCGTGCGAAACGCGTTGACGCCGCCGCACATCGAGCCCGCACCGCCCGGCGATCCGCAGCCCAACCCGCCCGACAACCCCAGCCGGGTGCGCATCATCGCCCAAAAGTTCGGTCCGGGCGAGGAATTGCGGGCCGTGGCCGACTCCCTGGCCCGTTGGCTGCCGGAGCACCCCGACGAGACCGTGGCTGTGCTCGTGCCGCGCAACCAGCGCGGCTTTGAGCTGGTCGGCGAGCTCAAGAAGCGGGGTGTCGAGTACGTTGAGCTGCTGCGCAGCACGCGGGAAACCCGCGAGGCGGCAGGCGCTTTGGGCAACATCCTTAGATACCTGGCCGATCCATCCTCGCCAAAGAAACTGGCGACGGTGTACAAGGTGTGGCGACGCAAGGACCGCGAGGACGAGGAGGCCAGGAAGCGGCTCGAATGGGTTGCTAAGGAGCTGGGCAAGTGCCGCCGGGTCGAGGACTTGGTGTGGCCGCGAGTGGAGCGCGACTGGCTCCAGGACCTGGAGCCGCCGGATGACTTCCCAGACATCCACGAACAACTGCTCGAGTTCCGCGCGCTGGTCAGGCGTTGGCAGGAGGCGACTTTGTTGCCGGTAGATCAACTGATCCTCACCCTGGCTCAGGACCTGTTCGATGACCTGGCTGACTTGGCCGTGGCCCACAAGCTGGCAGGGGTGCTGCGCAGGATGAGCGAGAGCCACCCCGACTGGCGGCTGCCGGAGCTGGTTGAGGAACTGACCGTGGTGGCCAAGAACGAGCGTCGTTTTCTGGGGCTGAGCGCCGACGATATGGGGTTCGACCCCGAACGGCACAAGGGCAAGGTGGTGGTAGCTACCCTCCACAAGGCCAAGGGGCTAGAGTGGGATCGGGTCCACCTGATGTCTGTCAACAGTTACAATTTCCCGTCCGGCTTGTCGTACGATCGGTTCATCGCAGAAAAATGGTTCGTGCGCGATGGCTTGAACCTGGAGGCCGAAGCGTTGGCTCAGTTAAAGTCTGTCCTTTCCGAGGGGCCATCGGGCGCGTACGAGTACGAGCCGCGCGACGTGACCCGAAAGGCGCGATTGGAGTATGTGGCTGAGCGATTGCGGTTGTTGTACGTGGGTATCACCCGTGCCAAGAAAGAACTGATCATCACCTGGAACACCGGCCGGCGCGGGGACCTCCAGCCGGCGGTGCCGTTCATCGCCCTGCAGACGTTCTGGGAGAAAGGTGCGTATGACGCTGCCGACTGACTTCCAGTTTAGCCAGGGCAGTCTGCAGGACTATGTCGACTGTCCGCGACGCTTCCAACTGCGATACGTGCTTCAACTGGCCTGGCCTGCGCTGGAGGCAGAGCCGGCGCTGGAAAACGAGCTACATATGCGGCAGGGTGCTGCCTTTCACCGCCTGGTACATCGCCACATACTGGGCATCTCGACGCAAGACCTGTCGCGCACGGTGCAGGAGGCCGACCTCCGCCGCTGGTGGCACAACTACCTGGAGCACGGCCCGGAGGACCTGCCGGAAACACGCTATCCCGAGACCGTCCTCTCCGCACCAATAGGTGGACACCGCTTGGTGGCCCGGTATGATCTCATTGCCGTAGAAGCTGGAGAGCGAGCAGTGATCGTGGACTGGAAAACCTCTCGCAAACGGCCCCGCCCAAGTTGGCTGCTCGAGCGGTTGCAGACCAGGGTCTATCCTTACCTGTTGGTGCGAGCAGGTGCCCAGCTCAATGGGGGCCAGCCGTTCGAGCCCGGACAGGTGGAGATGGTCTACTGGTTTACCGACTACCCAGATGATCCTGTTCGCTTCACTTATGACACAGCCCAGTACAAGGCGGACGAGGTTTATCTGACCGCACTCGTCGCAGAGATCGAGGGTTTGAGCGATGATTTTTCGCTCACTGCCCAGGAGCGGCGTTGCCGGTACTGTCGCTACCGCTCGTTGTGCCAGCGCGGGGTAAGGGCGGGCGCGCTGGATGAGATTGAGGATGAAACCGAGTTGGGCGATGATCTCGACATCTCCCTGGACCTGGAGCAGATCGCAGAGATCGAGTATTGATGCGCGAGTGGATCGAGCCGCAAGAGGTCCAAGTGCCCCCAGCGCTCCAGGACGCCATCGGCGGGCATCCGCTGGTGGCGAGGGCTCTGGTGCGACGGGGTTTCACCGACGTGGAGGCGGCGCGGGCCTTTCTCGATCCTGATTGCTATCACCCCGCCCCGCCAACCGATCTCCCGAACCTGACGCAAGCGGCCGAGCGGCTGGAGCGTGCCATCCAGCAGGGGGAGGCCATCTGCGTCTGGGGCGATTTCGACGTCGATGGTCAGACGGCGACGACGCTCCTGGTCTCCACGCTGAGGGACCTGGGAGCGACCGCGCGGTACCACATTCCGAACCGCAGGAGCGAATCCCACGGCGTCAACTTGCCTGCGCTAAAGCGTCTCATCACGGACGGGGTCGAGCTGGTGCTGACGTGCGACACTGGTGTCAGCGCCCACGAAGCAATTTCCTACGCTCGGTCGCAGGGCGTGGATGTGGTCGTCACCGACCACCACGAACTGCCTCCCCACTTGCCCCAGG
The DNA here is from genome assembly GCA_029932895.1 of Anaerolineae bacterium. Lineage (GTDB taxonomy): Bacteria > Chloroflexota > Anaerolineae > B4-G1 > DUEL01 > JAOZPF01. Next base: position 3,128 of record JAOZPF010000076.1, read on the forward strand.
CCTGTGCAGTGGTGAACCCCAAGATGCTGCCGTCGGCGCACCCCTTGCGCGAACTGCCCGGAGTGGGGTGTGCCTACAAACTGGCCGAAGCCCTGTACGACCGTGCCGGACGTGCCGGGGACGTGGCGCAGTATCTCGACCTGGTGGCCCTGGGGATCGTGGCCGATGTGGCGACACAGACAGGCGACACGCGCTACCTGCTCCAGCGCGGGCTGGAGGCCCTGCGCCACACCAAGCGGTTGGGCCTACAGGTGATGATGGAAACTGCCGGCCTCAACCCCGAAAGGTTTACCGAGGAGCACATCGGCTTTGTCCTGGGGCCGCGCCTCAACTCGCTGGGGCGTCTGGCCGACGCCAATGTCGCTGTGGAGTTGCTGACCACCGGCGATCTGGCGCGCGCCCGCATCCTGGTCGCCGAACTGGAGGGCTTGAACGCCCAACGCAAGCTGCTGGTCAATCAAGTCACCCAGGCAGCACTGGCGCAGATCGAGCGTGACCCCTCGCTCTTGGAGTATGCCGCCCTGGTGTTGAGCCACCCGACCTGGCCAGGCGGCGTCATCGGCATCGTGGCCGGTCGCCTGGCCGAGCGGTATCACCGCCCGACCATTCTCATCGCCACCCCGCCGGGTGAACTGGGCCGGGGGTCGGCCCGTTCCGTTGCGGGGTGCAACATCACGGCTGCAATCGCCGCCCATAGAGAGATGCTGGTCAGCTTCGGCGGCCACCCGATGGCGGCGGGACTGAGCATCGACCCAGAGCGCATCCCCGAGTTCCGCCGTGCCCTGTCGCGCACCGTTCTGGAAACATGTGGAGAGACGGCGCGGCTGGTCACACTGCAGATAGAGGCTTACCTATCGCTATCCGACCTGTCGCTCGATCTGGTGGAGGAGGTTGAGCGGCTGTCGCCGTTTGGACCTGGCAACGCGCCGTTGGTTATGGCGACCAGAGGGCTTTCGGTGGCGAGTCACGCCGCCGTGGGCCGCGGCGGCGAGCACCTTCAGTTGACCGTGGCGGACGAGGAGGGGGCGACGCAAAAGGTGATCTGGTGGCAGGGGGCCGGCGGGCCGCTGCCGCAGGGCCGGTTCGACTTGGCATACGTCGTGCGGGCCAGTGACTACCGGGGACAGCGGGACGTGCAGGTAGAGTGGGTTGATGCCCGCCCCATCGAGGAACCTGTGGTTGCGCTGCGCCCCAAACCGTCGGTCGTCGAGATTGTGGACTATAGGCACGAGGTCAGTCCCCGGATAGTGCTGGAGCAACTGCGGGCGCGCCAGGACATACTGGTATGGAGCGAGGCCGAGGCCAGGGCGGAGGTCGCGGGCCAGGACCGGTACAAGGTGGGGCCAGCAAAGGTCTTGGTCATCTGGACCACGCCCCCTGGCCCTCTCGAATTGCAGGCTGTGCTTGAGAGAGTCTCGCCGGAGACGGTGTACCTGTTCGGCCTGGACCCCGGTCTGGATCGACCGGCCAAGTTCCTCAAGCGGTTAGCCGGTCTCGTTAAACATGCCCTGAATTCCAATCAAGGTTGGGTTGATATCCCGACTTTGGCGGCGGCCACCGCGCAGCGTGAGGCGACCGTGCGTGCGGGGCTGGCTTGGCTCGTGGCGCGGGGGAACATCGTGGTGCTCGGTGAAGATGGTGACGACATACGTCTGGCTGCGGGCGGTCAGCCAGCCAGCGCCGATTTGCCCCAGGTGGCTGCTCGATTGAAGGCTTTGCTCAAAGAGACAGCGGCGTACCGGGCGCATTTTGCCCGGGCCGAGAAGGGGACGCTGATATAGTTCCCTCTGACAACCTGCCCCCGCAGCGGGAGCTTGCTGACCATCCGCTCAATCCGCTGAATCCGCTGACCGTCCGCTCACTCCGCTGACCATCCGCTTGATCTGCCTCAGGTGGGTCCCCTGCCAGTAGACACGTCCGCAACCGGGGCACAGCCAGAACTGCTCGTGGGTGCGCAGGACATAAGGGGGCACCAGTTCAGCCACTTGCTCGCGGGCGACTGGCTCCAGCACCATGTTACAAATGGTGCAGCGGGAAAGGGCGGGCTCCGGTGGCGGACCGATGGTTTCTTGCACCTGGCGGACCTGTTCCTCCACCACTTCCGACTCGATCAGCAATGTACTCAGACCACGACGGGCAGCCAACTCCCGGTCGCGAGTCAGAAGAACCCGGCCCTCGGCACGGGCGCGGCGGGCCAGATGCAGGTCATCGGCATCGCGCTCGTAGGCAGTGTCGTATCCCAGCAGACGCAGCCAGCGGGCCAGCCGCCCCAACATCCCGTCGGCCAACAGTCGCAACTCTCCCGCGCTCACATTCCCTCCCCCTCACTTGGCGAAAATCGCAGGGTCTGGTAATATTGGGGTTGTTCCATTCTCTATTCTACTCGACGGGGGCACATATGGCAACAGAAACCTGGCTTCCACTGGTGTTAGGCTATCTCATCCCGGTTGGCTTTTTCCTGCTGGGGTGGGGGGGGATGGAACCGGAGCAGGCCCGCCGGGCGGCCACGCGGGGATTGGTGACTCTGGCGCTGGCTACCCTGGGCTATTTTGCCGTGGGCTTTGGCTTCCACCTTGGCGGTGCCGCCGTCCTATCCGACCAACCGGGCCTGGCGGGGCTGCGCGCGTTGTGGGGCTACCGACCACGGGAGGAACTCTACTGGGGAGTGATTGGCCTGGAGGGCTTTTTCCTCACCGGAGGCGCCGACACCCCCCAGGCTCTCACTCTCTTTGCCACCTACCTGCCGCTGGTCGCTACGGTGAGCCTCCTTCCGGCCCTCAGCCTCTCCGGGCGCGGACGCAGTTGGCAGGCGACGCTCCTGGCCCTGCTGGTCGCCGCCCTCTTTTTCCCCCTCGCCGCTTGCTGGTCCTGGGGCGGGGGCTGGCTATCTACGCTGGGACTGACCGTCGAGCGCGGCCACGGCTTTGTGGATTACGGCGGCAGCGGCGCGGTCTATCTCCTGGGTGGACTGGTCGCCCTAGGCGGGCTGCTGGCTCTGGGGAAGCGACCACCCGCCGGGGAACCGATCCAGATGCCCCCTGCTCACCTCCCACTGCTAGCCAACCTGGGCGCGCTGCTGGCGATAATCGGCTGGCTCGGTTGGTCGCTGGGGACACCATTCCACGCTTACGGTGCACAGATCGACCCCGGTCGCGTGGCCGTCAATGGGTTGCTTGGAACCGGTGCGGCGACGCTCGCCTGCCTCACCTACTGCTGGCTGACGCTGGGGCACGGCGATCCGCTGATGGTGGCCCGCGGCGCCGTAGCGGGCCTGGTCGCTATCTCGGCCGGCGCACCATTCATCCCGCCGTGGGCGGCCCTGGTCGTCGGCGCTGTGGCCGGGCTGCTCTTGCCCCTTGGCGTCTACCTGGTCGACCACGTCCTCCGCCTGGCAGACCGCACCGCCGCTGTAGCCACCACCGGCCTCAGCGGACTGTGGGGGTTGCTGGCGGTCGCCCTCTTTGCCGATGGCCGTTGGGGACAGGGCTGGAACCGGATCGGCGCGGAATCGTACCACACCATCGCCGGGCAAGGAGTGACAGGAGCCATCGCCGCATCGGGCTACATGGGTGACGGGCCAGGGCAGCTCATCGCCCAGGCCGCGGGGCTGGCCGCCATCGCCCTCCTGGGCATCCTGGGCGGCTGGGCAGTGACCAAGCTCACTGCACTCATCACCCCACACGAGCAGCGGTAGAAGCAGGCCGCCAGCGCTCGAAAGGGAGGAACCACTTGGCCAATTCGCAGAATCCCAACTGCCGTGCTACCGGTATCGGCAGCACCCCTCACACCGACGTCATCACCGCCGTTGACTTTGTCCAAGAGACCTTTGCCGACATCCCCTTCTGGCCCCAACTCCCTCGCCGGGCCTTCCGCGAGTCCATCTATGCCCAGTTCAGCGAGCACCTGCCCGGCGTCCGCATTGACGACGAGGCAGAGCGCATCTGGATCGAGCTAGGGGCGGACTGGTTGGAGGAGGCCGAGCCGTTCTACGCCGCCTTTCTGGAAGAGGACCCCTCCAGCTTTGCCATCAGCGCGGAGTACGCCGCCGGGCTACACGCCCTACTGGCGCGCGGACCGCTCCGCGATGTCTGGGCAGTCAAGGGGCAAGTAGTCGGCCCGGTCAGTTTTGGCCTTCAGGTCACCGACCAGGACCTGCGCCCCTCCCTCTACGACGAGATGATGCACGACGCCACCATCAAGAACGCGCTGCGGCAGGCGCAGTGGCAGGAAGCGCAACTGCGCCAACTCTGCCCCCACACCATCCTCTTTGTCGACGAGCCGTTCCTCTCGATGGTCGGCTCTGCCTTTGCCAGCCTCTCCCGCGAGACGGTGATCGCGGCGCTGGAGGAAGTTTTCACCGGGCTGGAGGGCTGGACGGGCGTGCACTGCTGTGCCAACACCGATTGGAGCCTGCTACTGGAGACGTCGGTGGACGTTCTCTCTTTCGATGCCTACGAGTATGCCGAGAACCTGGCCCTCTATCCCGACGAACTGCGGGTTTTTCTGAACCGGGGGGGAATGTTGGCCTGGGGCATCATCCCCAACACGGGGGAGGCGGCAGAGACGATCACACTGGATGGCGCGTGGGAGGTATTCGACCATGCCCTGTCGCTCTTTGAGCGCAAAGGGCTCGACCGTCGCGACCTGCTGCCGCGCTCGTTCATCACCCCCGCCTGCGGCACGGGCACGCTCTCCGTGCCGGTGGCTGAACGGGTGATGCGGCTGGCGCGCCAACTCTCGGACCGGGTGCGCGAAGAATACGGCCTGGACTGACCACCAAGCCATCTCTAAAGGAGCGAGATGCCACGGGAGAAAGAGGAAACCACCCAGGGAGGACACAAAGGGGACAAGTCGGCCCGCGTGGCCCTGATCGGCTTGCTCGGCACCATCCTGACCGTCTGCGGCGGGCTGGCTGGCGCGCTCATCAGCGGCGCTGTGACCGTCTACCGCGTGGAGCGAGAGGCGCAACAGATCGCCCTGCCGGCCGGCGCGACAGAGCAAGAGCTGAACATTGACACCGGGCAGGTCTTTGTCACGCGGCAAGAAGCCGCCGCGCTCGACCCCGCCCTCTACTTTGTGGACCTGGAGGGCGGTCTGGCTATCCACCGCCCCTTGGACGGCTGGGGTGAGGTAGAGGTGACGACGCTCGGCGCACAGTTGGCAGAGAGCGGCGCGACGGTCCCTGCTGGACCCGTGAGCGACCAGGTCGCCGCGCAGCCCGTCTACCGCATCCGCCACGGCGACCCTTTCGAGGCCGACCTCGGCCCCGAGACGCTAGTGGATGGGCTGCCACTACCCCAGTACGTCGCCGACGCCCTCACCCAGTTCTACGGAGCCGCGCCCTGGCATATTCCCTACTACAACGAGATCATGGTCACGATTCACCAGCGGGAGTTGGGATTGTACGAGAGCTTGCCCGACTTGCTGATGAGGAGTTACCCCTTCAGCGGCGGGCACGTCAACCTGTTGATCACTTCGCCAGAGAACGACTTTATCTCTATGCAGACCTCGACGACTCTGGAGAACGTCCAGGTGGAGGGGCAGTATACGACCTTTACCCTGGAGCGTTGGTATCTCTATGCCGAGACGGATGAAGCTTACTACGAGGTCGAGATCCAGTTTGTCCCCCAGAGCGGGCAGTCGATTCAGGTCTGGGAGGACCTGCAAACATACATGAACTCGCTCCGCGTGATCCGGTGAAATCTGGTTGACAAAACCACTACCCCATGCTACCATACCTCGCGTTCGAGCGGGAATGCCCGCTCCGCTCTCCCCAGCGAGAGCGTTCTTTTTTTGGAGAGGCAACCGGGAAAGACATGCGCAGCGTAGAGTACCACCAGGCCAAGGTGCGGCTGATCGACCAACGGCTGCTGCCGGCCGAGTTCCGCCTGCTGGAGCTGGAGCAGCCAGAGCAGGTGGCGCAGGCCATCCGGGAGATGGTTGGGCGCGGCGCGCCGGCTATCGGGGCGGCGGCGGCCGGTGGGCTTGCCCTGGCCGCGCAGCGCAGTCCAGCGCGGGACC
>JAOZPF010000076.1:9158-11162 GCA_029932895.1 Anaerolineae bacterium
CACCGCGCCTCCCTGCTCCACGACCTGGAAACGGCGGCTGTCACCCTCCGCGCCGCCCGTCCCACCGCCGTCAACTTGGCATGGGCGGTGGAACGGGTGCTGAACCGCGCCGCCGCCGCCCCTCCCGACCGGATACGCCAAGTCGTCCTGGCCGAGGCTCAGGCCATCGCCGATGAGGACGTCGCGACCAACCGTCGCCTGGGCCAGGTTGGCGCGGCTCTGATCCCCAACGAGGCCACCATTCTCCACCACTGCAACACCGGCGCGCTGGCGACGGTGGATTATGGCACCGCTCTGGGTGTCATTCGCGCCGCCCACGAGCAGGGCAAGCAGGTCCACGTCCTGGTGGACGAGACCCGCCCCTGCCTCCAGGGGGCCCGCCTCACCACCTGGGAACTGCAACAGCTTGGCATCCCCTTTACTCTCATCGCCGACAACGCCGCCGGTCACTTTCTCCACAGCGGTCAGGTGGACCTGGTGCTGGTGGGGGCGGACCGGGTGGCGGCCAACGGTGACGTGGCGAACAAGATCGGCACCTACAAGCTTGCCGTAGTAGCCAAGGAAAACGGCGTCCCCTTTTACCCCTGCGTTCCCACCTCCACCATCGACCTGGCTACGCCCACGGGGGACGACATCCCCATCGAGGAACGACCACCAGAGGAGATCACAGCGATCGCCTACCAGGGCCGGGCCGCCGTCCCGGAGGGAGTGCAGGTCGCCAATCCCGCTTTCGACATCACCCCCCATCGCTACATCACTGGCATCATCACCGAGAACGGCATTGCCTACCCGCCATTCGTCCAAAGCCTGGAACGGATGGTCGGGTCGGAGAAGGAATATGTCGACTGAGCAAATACCCGTCGTCATCCTCTGTGGCGGGCAGGGCACCCGCATGCAAGCCGCCACCAACAAGGTGCTGACCGACATCGGTGGGCGACCGATCCTCTGGCACGTGATGCGCATCTATGCCACCTACGGTCACAGCCGCTTCATCCTGGCCCTGGGCCACCAGGGTGAAGAGATCAAGCGCTACTTTCTCGAGTACAATCCCATGAGTTGCGACTTTACCGTCTCCCTCGGCCATTCGGGCAGCATCACCTACCACGGCCCCGATGGGGAGGCGGACTGGCAGGTCACGCTGGCTGACACAGGGGCTCACGTGGAAAAAGGGACGCGCATCCGCCGCGTCGCGCGGTACATCAAGGGCGACACCTTCTTTGTCACTTACGGCGAGGCGGTGGGCAACATAGACCTGGACGCGCTGTTGGCCTTTCACCGCCAGCACGGCCGGCTGGCGACCGTGACCGGCACCCGCTTGCGGTCCCACCTGGGCATCTTTCAGCTCGATAGGACGGGGCAGGTGACCGGTTTTATGGAAAAGCCGCTGTTGGACCATTGGGTCAACGCTGGCTTTATGGTGTTTGAGCGGGAGGTGCTGGACTATTTGGCCGGCGATGACGACGTCCACCTGGAGCGGCAGGTCCTGCCCCGCCTGGTCGCCGATGGTCAACTGATGATGTACCGCCACGCCGGGTTCTGGCGCTCGATGAAGACCTTTAAGGACGCGCTGGAACTGGACGCCGTCTGGCGCGAGAGCGCACCGTGGAAGGTGTGGTGATGTCGCAATCGCCCAGTGATGAGCGAGCCAAGCCTCGCCAGGTGCATGAGCAGATGAGCCTCTTTGTCACAGAGGAACATCGCTCTCTGCCCGCTGGTTGGGCCAAGAGGCACGGCAACCACAGCACCCGCGAGCGCCTCCACGCTCTGCTCGATGATGGCCTGGATTTTGGCGGTGCAAAAACAGGCTATGCCTCCCACCACCTCCACTCTTTCGCCGCCAAGTTCCCCCCTCAGATTCCACGTCGTTTTATCCTCGGTTTGACGAATCCAGGCGACATCGTCCTGGACCCGATGGCTGGGTCAGGCACGGCGATAGTGGAAGCTGTATTATTGGAACGTATGGGCATCGGAATTGACCTCGACCCCCTGGCGGTCCAGATTGGA
>JAOZPF010000326.1:0-1416 GCA_029932895.1 Anaerolineae bacterium
TCATCTTCACCTCACCTCCTCTAACGAACCTTTGCGAGCAGGTCGTGCGCAATGCACAATCTGCTCCAAGCGGCGGAACAAGGCTTTACCTCGACCAACCGAGAGCAAATCGCATCTACTCGAATGCTTCTACCACAACCCAGTCGAAGGCCACGTGCACGCCCGGTTCGTCGAAGGTGATCGCCATCAAGCCGATATGACCCTCCGCCAAGGAATCATCGCTGACGGTGACCAGCGCCTGGTCATTGACATATACCGATATTTCGTCTCCCACGCAGAGCGCCCCCAGGATATTCTCTGCTTGGCCCTGGTTGATGGCCGGCGAGAAAGTCCAGTCAACGATGGTCACCCACGCTCCTTCCAGTCGCTTTCCTATCTCGTAGTACCCATCGTCGGATATACCGAAGTAGTAGAAGTGATCGTCGTCTTGATACCGAAAGACTAACCCATACTCACCAGGTAGATCGCTGACCTGCCGGGCGGCGGCTGTGAAGACGAAGTCGCTGTAGCGATTCTCTCTGTGAGGGCTCCACGTAGCCCGCTGGGCGTTCTTCACCAATATGTGGTATTCGCCCTCCTCTATCCAGCGGCTGTAATTCTCGTGTTCCCCTTCAGGCCAGCCATCGGATGTGCCGCTGAAATCATCTTCGAAGACGAGCCCCTCCACAACGTCTACGATGAACTCCATCACGTAGTCCCCTGCCTGGAAAGTATCCCATCCATCACTCACCGTCTCGTAGATGTGGTGAACCCAGATGTAGGAATGACGCCCCGGAGACCAGCCAGTGAGCACACCGGAGTAGAAACGGCAAACGCTTTCTTCATTCACCCTATCCCTCTCGGCCAGTTGGGTGAGGTCAATGCTGAAGCCATCAATCATCAATTCGTATCCCATATCCGACCAGTTGGCCTCCAATGTTCGCTCGTCAGCCGCACACCAGCCCATCGAAATTAAGGCGGGCGTATCAGCCGGGAAGGCCACCTCCCACTGATAGTTGCCGGGCCGCTCCGTCCCTCCCCAATCCGGAACACGAGAGATGACGCTTTCTGCGTCGGCGTCTCGCTCGGGGTCGTATGGCCGAATGGAAAAGGCTGGCGCAGATGTGGGCGTGGGGGTTTGTGTCGGTGGGAGGGTGGGCGTGCGCGTGGGCTGAATTGCGGGCACAGTGGGCGTCGCTTCGGGGGGTGGCGTGGCCGTTGGTATGGTGGTGGATGTCACCGGTGTGACGGCGGCCTGCTCCTGCGGCGTGAAGATGAGCCGCATCAATGTGGGAAACGCCAACACGCCCACGAGAATGACCGCAATGACCAGCAGTCCCCCACAGCCCACACCGACCCACTTCCAAGGGAAGCCCCTCCTGGCTGGCGGAGATGGAGCGACGGCTGGTGGAGGTATCGGCCTGACCCGGGGCCTCT
>JAOZPF010000326.1:1516-2895 GCA_029932895.1 Anaerolineae bacterium
GCTGGCGGAGATGGAGCGACGGCTGGTGGAGGTATCGGCCTGACCCGGGGCCTCTCCGCCGGTGCCGCAGCCAGCGGCGGGTCCCGGCGCACCCAGTGCGCCCCATCGTACCAGTACCACTCCCCGCTCTCGGCGCCGAGCATCCAGTAGCCGCCACTGCCATCCTCGATAACCAGTTTTCGCAACTCGGCATCGTAGGTCGCATCGTCCAACTCCCCTGCCTGGTAGCGGGCGCGGAGCGCGGCGAAGCGGCGCTCGGCCTCGGCAAAGCGCGGGGGCAACTGCGGGCGCGGCGTGCCGCATTCTCCACAGAACCTGTCCTCAGGGGCCAGTTCGGCCCCACAGCGGATGCACTTCATTGGCCATCCTCCCTCCGAGCAGCCGCCTCAGATACGTGGGCCGCGATGAATCTCACTACGTCGGATGCCTCTCGAAAGTGGGCTTTCTCACCGCTGCCCACCAGCTCGATCTCGCCCCGCCAGGCGGGTGGCGTCTGCTCTAGGTATTCGGTCCACATCCGCACAATGAAGGTCACAGTGCGGCGGCGAAGGGGTTCGCTCACGTTGCCTCCTGACGGGGAACAAAAACACTACTGTCAGCAGACAGTAGTGTACCATGTTGACCTTACAATTTTCTTACATTGCAGGGGAGTCAGGCGTGATGCGTGGAACGTGGGAAGCGAAGTAAACAGGCTCAATTCGGAACGGTATGCCTCCGTGCGCCAAGGAGCAACATCAGGCCCCCCAGCAGCGCCGCGCCCAGTGGAAGCAGCATCGCCATCCGCAAGCCGACAGCGTCAGAGAGGGCGCCGACGGCCATCCCTGCCGTAGCCCCACCCGCCACCTGCGTAATCAGAAGAGCGAGGGCCATCGCTGTTGCCCGCCAGCGCGGTTCCACCGCCTCCTGGACGAGGGCCAGCAGTGGCGCGAGATGGGAACTCAAGAAGAGCGCGGCTAGGAAAGCACCGACCAAATAGAGTGTCCACACCGGCGCGAGGACGGCCAGCAGACCAAAGGGGACTCCTATCCAAAGCCCCAGCGCCGCCGTCAAGAAGCGGGCGGTGGGGGTACGGGCTAACAAGCGGTCGCTGAGCACCCCGCCGAGGAGAACTCCCAGCACGCTGGCCGGAAAGAGGATAAGGCTGGTGGTCAACCCGGCCTGGGAGACGGAGCGACCATGATAGCGATGGATGAAAGTCGGCGTCCAGGAGGCCAGGGCAGTTGTGGCGAAAAGGCCCAGTGAGCCGCCCAGGAGACCGGCCAACAGTGGCGGCGACATCACAGCGTGGAGGACTTCCGCCAGGCGGATGGAAACGATACTGTCGTCAGACCAAGCACGCTCGACACGCCGCGGCTCCCGCAGGCGACCGATGAAGATGG
>JAOZPF010000327.1 GCA_029932895.1 Anaerolineae bacterium
GAGGGGGCAAGGGACTATTTGGTGCCCAGCCGTATCCATCCCGGACAGTTCTACGCGCTACCTCAATCCCCGCAGCAACTCAAACAGTTGTTGATGGTGGCTGGCTTTGAGCGGTATTTTCAGATCGCCCGCTGCTTCCGCGATGAGGACCTGCGTGGCGACCGGCAGCCCGAGTTCACCCAGCTCGATCTGGAGATGAGCTTTGTCGAGCGGGAGGACGTGATGGCGCTGATCGAGGAGATGATCATTGGCCTGGTGGGGGAGCTATCTGACCTGCGGCTGTTGACTCAGCCCTTTCCCCGCCTCACTTATGACGAGGTGATGACCCGCTTTGGCACCGACCGGCCTGACCTCCGTTTCGGCATGGAACTGGTGGATATCTCTGACCTGGTGGCGCAGAGCGGCTTTCGGGTCTTTCGTTCCGCTGTCGCTGCGGGGGGAGAGGTGAAGGGTATCCGCGTCCCCGGCTGTGGTGGCTACAGCCGCCGTCAGATCGACGAGCTGACCGAGATAGCCAAGAAAGAGGGGGCGGCGGGGCTGGCGTGGCTGTCCCTCGGTGACGAGGGCGGGCTCCGTTCCTCCTTTGCCAAGTTCCTCGCCGCGGACGAGGTGGAGCGCATCGTCGCGCGTATGGAGGGGGAGCCGGGGGATCTCTTTCTCTTTGTCGCCGCCCAGCCACGTGTGGTGGCTGCCGCGCTCTCTGCCCTGCGCTTGGAGATGGGAGAGCGACTGGGGCTGCGTGACCGCAAGCTCCTGGCCTGCTGCTGGGTCATCGATTTTCCCCTCTTCGAGTGGAACGAGGGGGAGAGCCGCTGGGACCCCAGTCATCACCTCTTTACTGCCCCTATGGTAGAAGATCTGCCGCTTTTGGATACGGACCCCGGCGCGGCCCGAGGGCAGCAGTACGACTTGGTGATCAACGGCGAGGAGACCGGCGGCGGCAGCATCAGGATTCACCAGCGGAAGGTGCAGGAAAAGGTTTTCGGGTTGATCGGCCTGGATCTGGAGACGGCGCGGGAGCGGTTCGGCCATATGTTGGAGGCGTTCGAGTACGGCACGCCACCTCACGGCGGTATCGCCCCCGGCATAGACCGGCTGGTGATGCTCCTGGCTGGCGAGTCCAACATCCGTGACGTGATAGCTTTTCCCAAGACACTCCAGGCAACCGACCTGATGGCTGGCGCGCCATCGCCGGCGGAGCCAAAGCAACTGGAAGAGTTGCACATTCGGCTGACAGAGGAGGAGCCGTGAGGATTGCTCTGCGTGCTTGCGAGAGAGGAGGAGAGACATGGCTGACGATCTGATTGCCCGGGCGAAAGAGGACGGGGTGCGATTCCTTTCCCTGCAGTTTACCGACATCCTGGGTACCATCAAGAGCGTGACGATCCCGGCGGCCCATTTGGGCCAGGCGCTGGAGGATGGGGTGTGGTTCGATGGCTCCTCTATCGAGGGGTTTGCCCGCATCTGCGAGAGCGATATGGTGTTGGTCCCCGACCCCGCGACTTACCAGGTCTTGCCCTGGAGTGCGCCGGAGCGTCGTCGGGCGCGGCTGATCTGCAACGTCCACGGGTCGGACGGGCGGCCGTCTCCCAGCGATCCGCGCTCAGCTTTGAAGCGAGTCCTGGCACGCTTGGAGCAACGGGGATGGATCTACAACGTCGGCCCGGAGGTCGAGTTCTTTCTCTTTAGGCGGGACGGCGACTCGCCTCTGCGTCCCGTGCCCCACGACGTGGGTGGCTACTTTGATTTTTCTCCTCGTGACGAGGCGCAGCAAGTGCGCAGCGAGATCGTCCTGGCGCTGGAGGCGCTGGGGATCGATGTGGAGATGAGCCACCACGAGGTGGCTACCGGTCAGCACGAGATCGACTTTCACTATGCCGACGCGCTGACCAGCGCCGATAACGTGGTCACGGTCAAATACACCGTGCGGGCGGTTGCTGCCAGCCATGGTCTCTATGCCAGTTTTATGCCCAAGCCGATCCTGGGCATCAACGGCAGCGGGATGCACACTCATCAGAGCCTCTTTGATGCCACGGGGCACAATCTCTTTTATGAGCCGAACGACCCCTATCACCTCTCGCATCTGGCTACCAATTTTGTGGCCGGTCAGTTGGCCCATGCCAGACCGCTGGCGGCGGTGGTAGCGCCGACGGTGAATAGCTACAAGCGGCTCACGCCGGGCTACGAGGCGCCGGTCTATGTCTGCTGGGCGCACCTGAACCGCTCCGCTCTGATCCGCGTGCCGGCCAAGCGCGCCGGTCAGGAAAAAGCCACTCGGATCGAACTGCGCTGCCCCGACCCCACCGCCAATCCATACCTAGCGTTCGGAGCGATGCTCGCTGCCGGGTTGGATGGAGTGGAGCGTGACCTCACACCGCCCGCCCCGGTCAACGAGGATGTCTACGGCCTCGACGAGCGGGACCTGCGGGAGCGGGCCATCGAGACATTGCCCGGCACTCTGCCAGAGGCGCTGGACGAGTTGGAGCGGAACGAAGTGGTTCTAGAGGCCCTGGGTCCAGAGATCGCGGGGGCGCTGCTGCGGGCGCGGCGGGCCGAGTGGGACGAGTACCGCATCCAGGTCACTCGCTGGGAGCTGGAGCGCTATCTGGAGACGGCGTGAGCGAACTGCGAATTGTGGGGGCTATTCCTTTGCTCTTTGGGCCGCGCGCCAGAGGTTGGCACGGACGCTCTTCTGGTGGCGGCCCAGGCTTCGCAGGAACGCTTCAACCCTTTGGCGCTGGGAGCCGCTCTCGTTGGGACAGGGTGGGGTGAGGGGAAAACCGGCCGCCCTGGCGTAGCGAGCCAGTTCTTTGGCCTCGGTATAGATGAGGGGGCGAATGACGGTGATCTTGCCGTCGAAAAAGCTCACTTTGGGCTCCAGTGTCTCCAGCCGG
>JAOZPF010000077.1:0-6243 GCA_029932895.1 Anaerolineae bacterium
CAGCTCGTTGACCAGGGCGATGTTGACGGAACGAAAGATGTTTTCCAGGAGTTTGGTCATCTCGGCGGCGCGGGGGGAGGAGACGGGGTGAACCGGCGCCCCGACCTGCCGCAGGAGATCGCTGGCTAGTTGGGTGCATTCAGGGGTGAGTCCGCCGACCACTTTGGGGGTGTTGTAGGCTGACCACTCGCGGTTGCCGGGGTCGATGCGCTCCGGCGAGAAGGCCAGGTAAAAGTCCTCCCCCGCCTTCAGGCCACTCCGCTCCAGGATGGGCTGGACGATCTCTTCGGTGGTGCCGGGGTAGGTGGTGGATTGGAGGACGATCAATTGGCCGCGGTGGAGATGGGGGAGGATGGATTCGGCGGCCTGGCGCACGAACACCAGGTCGGGAGCGCGTTGGGCGTCGTATGGGGTGGGTACGCAGATAAAGGCAGCGTCCGTCTGTCCCAGCGCGTTATAGCTGGTCGTCGCGCGGAGTGTGCCTGTTTCCACATGAGGAGCCAGGTCGTCGTCGTTTACGTCCTCGATATAACTGCGCCCTTGGTTGACCAGCGTGACCTTGCGCTCGTCCACATCGACACCGACGACGTGGAACCCGGCGCGGGCAAAGCTGATAGAGAGGGGCAGGCCGACATAGCCCAGGCCGATGACCACAATCTGGGCCGACCTGGCGGTGATTTTATCTTGCAGAGTGGGCATAAGACCTCCGCTGATTAGTTTGTTGGGCGGAAGGGAGGGCGTTCGAGCCGCCAGAGGCCGTAGAGGCCAGCGATACCGGTCAGGCCGCCCACTGTGTACCCTTCTACCATTGACGCCTGGGTCACAAAGAGCGCCAGCAGGCCCAGGATAAAGCTGACGACGTAGAGGGTGAGCACCGCTTCGCGCTGGGTCAGCCCCGCTGCCACCAGCCGGTGGGAGACGTGGTCCTTCCCTGCATGGGTGAGGGGATTCAGTCCACGGCGCAGGCGGGAGATGATGACCAGAGTGGTGTCAAAGATGGGCATGCCCAGCACCAGTACCGGCACCATCCAGGTGACGAACTTGACGTTATCGGGAAAGCGGAGCTTGATACCGATGGCGGCCAGCACGAAACCCAGAAAGAGCGCCCCCGAATCGCCCATAAAGATGCTGGCGGGGTTGAGGTTGTAAAAGAGAAAGCCCAGGCAGGCCCCCAGAACGGCGATAGAGAGGGCCCCCACCAGGTACTGGCCGTTGGAGGCGCACATCAGGGCAAAGTAGGCCGCTCCGATGGCGGCCACACCTCCTGCTAGCCCGTCCATATTGTCCAGCAGGTTCAGCCCGTTGGTGATGTACCCCACCCAAAAGATGGTGACGACGAGGTTCAGCGCTGGGAAGGGAAAGGTCCCCACATAGATACCGGTGGCATAGAGGAGGAGAGCGGCCAGGACCTGTCCGATGATCTTGATGACCGGACGGAGTCCCCAGCGGTCGTCCACCAGCCCCAGGAAGGAGATGCCGGTAGCGCCGACGACGATGGAGCCGATCTGAGCGTAGGTGATGCTGCTCCACTGTGCCAGGGCGACGGAGGCGGCGAGCACGGCCAGGTATATGGCCACGCCCCCGATCCGTGGCACCGGTTGGTGATGGACTTTACGCGCCGAAGGCTGGTCCATCATACCCAGCCGGGGGGCCAGCCGTCGGGCCAGGGGGGTAGCTCCGACAACCAGGACGAGGGCAGCGGCAAAGACGAGGATGTAGAGGGTCACGGCGGCGTTCCCTCGGCCGGAGCCTGAATTTGCTGCTCGATCTGCTGGAGCAATTGTTGTACGATAGGTTGTTGTTCCTCGGGAGCTAGTTCCAAAGCCAGTTGGGCCTCGGCGACCGCCTGGTCGAGATGCCCTTGTTGCGCATAAGCCCAGGCCAGCAAGCGGTGGCTGTTCCAGATGTCGTTGGCGTTTGGCCGCAATTCGATCACCTTTGTCAGAGCATCGATAGCCTCTTGGTATTGTTCTGTCTGCAGGTAGGCCTGGCCCAGCGCGCTCCATATCTGACGATCGTTTCGTTGGTCCCGGTAGCGGGGGAGCTCCAGGGCGGTTCGATAGTTCTCGATCGCCGCTTCCAGATCCCCCTGTCCTGCATAGATATCGGCGCGGATGAGATAGATCTGATAGAACTCGGGGTCTAGCGACATGGCGTGTTGCAGTGTTTCCTCGTACTTGGCGTCGTCGCCCAGGTTATAATGGTAGAGCGTGGCCCATTCGTTCCAGAGGATGACGTTTTGTGGGCTGAGAGTCGTGGCGACATCGTAGTAATCGGATGCCAGTTGGGAGAGGAACTCTTGCTCTCCGCTGCCGGCCGGCAGGCTCGACCAGCGGCGGTACAGGCGGGCCAGGTTGGCGCTGTGGTCGGTGTTGAGCGGGTTGATAGCCTGGGCCTGGAGAAGCACCTGCTCGGTCTGGCGCAGCACCACGTCCTGTTGGGCCACGTCATCGATTGTAGAAGCGTACTCGAGCAAAGCCCGGCCCAGGTAGAGGTAGTAAAAGTCTTCTCTCTCCCAGGGGGTGAGCTCTTTGGCCTTTTGGTAATGCTGGATGGCTACAGCCCATTGGTTGCTCTTTTCCCACGGGTCGGCTTGCTTGAAGACAATATCGGCTTGGATGGGCCGCAGGTTGAAGCGGAAAGAGAGAACCGGGACCAGGGAGAGCAGGAGCGCGGCGGCGAGAGCGCCGAGCCACTCCCAGCGGAGCGCGTGGAGCCGTTCCTGGAGAGAAGGGGAGAGCAGATAGGCCAGCAGGCCGGCGGCAGCGGTCAAGCCAAAGGCGATGCCGACGGACAAAGCCAGCCCCTTGAGTTGCAGCGCTGCCCCTGGCTCGCCGACGGCCTGGGCAAGCAGTGTCAGCAGCCACGACAGGCCCGCCGCCAACAGCGCTAGTGTGCCGGCCGGGGTGGCCCACCTTTGGGAGCGGGGCCGCTCGCCAGCCAGGGCCAGCCCGCCGAGGAGGATGATCACAGCCAGGAAGACGTAGTAAGCCCCTGTTTGCCCGGCGACGTAATCGGCCATATGCAGCGCATCGGCGATGCTCTGTACCTGGGCCGTGGCGATCGTGGCATGCCGTCCGGCGAGGATGAG
This sequence comes from Anaerolineae bacterium, assembly GCA_029932895.1. Taxonomy (GTDB): domain Bacteria; phylum Chloroflexota; class Anaerolineae; order B4-G1; family DUEL01; genus JAOZPF01. The sequence goes on from JAOZPF010000077.1 coordinate 3,092, forward strand.
GCCAAAGGTCGCGCCGGCGGTCAGCGAGATGAGCAGAGTGACCAGTGTCGCTGGCCATATATCTCCTTTTCGCCCTTGGAATGAACCACGCTTGACCATTTGGGTGATCGTCAGCAAACCTGCGGCCAGCCAGGCCATACCGAGAATCATCATGATGGCCCAGGAGGTGCGCGCCGGTTGTCTGGCGGGCACGGCGATGATCGTCAGCGAGCGCCAAAAGATCTGCAAGGGGTCGCCCAGTCGTTCGACGTTGTTGATAAAGTCGTAGGCGAGTGTGCCCAATACCAATGCGCCGATCAAGGTGGCCCCCAGAGTGGGCCACAGCCATGCTGGTATAGTCCTGGAGGGCGGGGCAGCGGAGCGGTGACGGCGGCGTTTTTGCGTCCTGCCGCGCACGGCGGGACGTGGCTTCTGAGTTGTCTCTTCCCGCATCCTGATCTCTTGCTGGCCGAGGAGCACAAAGACGCCAGCGAGCGCCCAGAAGGTGGTGCGGGTGGAGGCGATGCCGATGCCAAAGTTGATCTCGACAAAGTGGGCGACCGCGGTGGCGAGGATGCCCATCAGGAGGAGGGAATGGGGGTGAAGTTTTTCTTGGAATGGGGCGTTGCCCCATGACTTGGAGAAACTATGGACCAGCAGGTATGTGATCAGGCCGATGACGATTCCCACTGGCACGGCCAGCCCGAAAAAGTGCGGCCCCAGTGTCAGTCCGGTGTAGAGAACAAAAACCAGTGCCCCGCCAGCCAGGAGGGCAAAGAATAAAGTGCGCTGCCAGCCATCTGGCAGGACGCCCAGCCAGCGCAGCCCCAGGTAAAAGACACTGATAAATACCCACAGGTAGATACCCAGGCCCAGCAGGCCGGTGATGACGACTGAATCCAAGGTCTCGTTGTGGCAACGGTCGGGGGAAGCGGTGCGGGACTCATAGTGGCCTAGCAGCGGGGGGTAAAAGCTGTTGTAGGCCACATACATCGACTCTGGGCCGTAGCCGATCAGGAGACGGATACCGTTGAATGGGTCAGGACGCCAGTCGGGGTTATTGGCGGTGGGGGGGAACTGGATGGGGGCGTGGGGCAGGATCATTTTGAACGCGCCTTGCCAGATCAGCGAGCGCACCTTGCCGGTGCCGGTGTCGGGAGCGAGAACGTTTGCCAGCCGCCCGATGGCTGGGTCATCGGCGGCCCACTCGTGGAGCGGTCCACCGGGGTTGATGGAAAAGAACAGGGCGGAGGCGACCACTGTGAGCAGCAGGATACCGACCCACAACCAGCGCCAGCGGCGGTGGTCGCCGCTAGGATTGTTCTGCCAACTGTTGCGCTGGAGGAGGATCAATCCCAGGAACCCCCACACCCCCAGGCCAAGCAGCAAGCCCATCAGCGGGCCACGGCTCTTGGTGTAATAGATGGCGAGGATCTGGACGGCGACGATGAAAATATAGGTGGCGGCGCGCAACACATCGGCGGTGCCGGTCTCTTCGTCGTGCAGGATGGAGCGGAAGGCATCAACCACCCGTGAAAGGGTGGGGGGGACGCACATAATCAGGTAGGCAGCGACAAAGATCGCATTCCCCATGTTGGAGGCGACGCGCTTGGTGACGTTCCCACCCCAGGGCAGAGGGTCGCGCTGAAAGTGCTGGACAAAGCCGTAGAGGGCAATGGGCAGGCTGTTGAGGATGAGCGTGGTGATGAAACGGTCCACCTGGGCGCGGGTGCGCATCCGGTCGAGGATGATGAGAAAGACCGTGATGTACGAGAGCATAGTAAAAGTGCCCTGGAGCCGCTGGTAGGAGCCAAAGAAGCTGGTGTATGGGGTGACGGAAAAGGCGGTGCTCACCAGGTAGATGAGAACAGTGGCTAGGGTGGGAAGTAGCAGCGGGGTGCGCCAGGTGAGACGGGTGATTCTCTGGCCGCTGGCCCACTCTTCGACTAGCCGCACCAGCCAGACCGCAGCCATCACCAGGGCGATGGAGCGTAGGGTGGTCAGTTTGTCCGGCTCGAAAACGCGACTGGAGTAGATGTTGAAGAAGAGAGGGGTGACGACGATCGCTGCCAGCCAGCCAGCTTCCAAAACTCCGTCAAGAAAAGCGCTCAGTCGTGTTGATGTCATCAGGTTTATGCTCCCGGAACCAGTCTAATGTGCGTTGTAATCCATCCTCCAACGGAGTGCGGGCCACAAAGCCCAGCACCTCTCGCGCGCGGGCCACATCCGGCACGCGGCGGCGTGTCTCTTCGAAATTAGGGCCAAAGGCGGTCGAGGAGGAGACGTGTGTGATCTGGGAGGAGGAGCCGGCCAGTTCCTTGACCAGCGTGGCCAGTTCGTTGATCGAGACCTCTCGGTCCGCACCGATGTTCAGGACCTGCCCTGCTGCTTGCTCCACCGTCCCGGCCAGGATGGTGCCTTGTACTGTGTCGGCCACATAGGTGAAGCAACGGGTCTGTTCCCCGTCGTCGTACACGGTGAGCGGTTCGCCCCGTGTGGCTTGGGTGATGAAGCGGGCGATGACGCTCCCATATCCACGTGGGTCCAACCGTGGGCCGTAGGCGTTAAAGTAGCGGACTATGGTGACGGGCAGTCCCTCGCGGGCGTAGGCCAGGGCGATGTACTCATCGATGGCCTTGGATTCGGCGTAGGACCAGCGGCTGGCGGTGGTCGGCCCCAATAGCCGGTCGTTCTCCTCGCGCAGAGGTACGGCGGTGGATTTGCCATATACCTCGGAGCTGGAGGCGATGACGGTTCTCACGGTGTGCCGGGCGGCCAATTCCAGCACGTTCTCGGTGCCACGGACGTTGACGAGAATGCCGTGTCGTGGGTCTTCCACTATGTATTTGACTCCCACTACGGCAGCCAGGTGAAAGAGTAGGTCGCATTGGCGGATCAGCGGTTCCAGTACATCGCGGTCGAGGATTGAACCCCGCACCAGGCGGAAGCGCTCACTCGCCAGGTGGTGGGCGATGTTGGCGCGTTGACCGACGGAAAGGTCATCGACCACGGTCACTTGGTGCCCCTGCTCCATCAGGGCATCGACAAGGTTAGAACCGATGAAACCGGCACCGCCAGTGACGAGAACTCGCATCCGTTTCCTTTCCTCTACGTTCGGGAGTTATATTACCGCAGGCAGGAGAAAAGTCAAGCAGAGTGGTCAGCGGATTGTA
>JAOZPF010000077.1:6343-11030 GCA_029932895.1 Anaerolineae bacterium
GAGTTATATTACCGCAGGCAGGAGAAAAGTCAAGCAGAGTGGTCAGCGGATTGTAGGGGCGCATCTGCGTGTGCGCCTGTGTGCTTGGGTATTATGTGAGCAGGCGGTGGTATACGACCTCCGTCTCTGCCGCGGCCCGTGTCCAGGAGAAGCGGGCTGCCTGCTCTTGCCCACGGCGGCGCATCTCGGCCCGCAGGTCCGTATCGCGCAGGAGGCGGCGAACTGTGACCGCTATCCCCTCCGTATCGGTGGGATCAAAATAGCAGGCTCCCTCACCGCCGACCTCGGGGAGGCTGGATGTGTTGGAGGCCGCGACGGGGGTCCCGCAGGCCATTGCCTCCAGCACCGGCAGACCGAACCCCTCGCACAAGCTGGTAAAGACCAGCGCCTGTGCGCCGGCGTAGAGAGCGGGCAGGTCGTCGTCGGGCACATAGCCGGGGAAGATGACAGCGTGGCGGGCGGGGGAACGTTCCAGGCGGGCGAGGAATGGGTCGTAGAGCCACCCCTTTCGTCCTATGATAACCAGTCCGTCTGTGAGCCCCTCGGCGTGGAGCGTTTCAAAAACGTCCAGGAGGCGCGAAAGGTTCTTGCGTGGCTCGATGGTGCCGACAGAGATCAGATAGCGGGCCGGCAATCCGTAGCGGGTGCGCAGCGCGGCGACTACCTGCGGCGGCTGGGGCCGAAAGCGGGGGTCGGCCGCCTCGTGGACCACAGTGACCTTTTCTGGCGGGAGGCCATAAGCCGCGATCAGGTCCCGCCGGGTGTACTCGGAGACGGCGATGACGTGGCTGGCACGGCGGCAGTAGAGGGGCAGGGCCAGGTTGAGGTAGTAGCGGTTGAGTCGTTTGTGGTGGGCGGGGAGATGGCGAAAGATGAGGTCGTGGACGGTGAGGACGGTGGGCACGTTGCGCAGCGGCAGGAGGAGGTGTTCGGTGGCGTGAAAGAGTCGTGCGCCGGGCAGGAGGCGGTCAAAGCCGAGGCGGGCCAGTTGCCCCAGCCAGATCAGCATCCGCCACGGCTTGTAGCCCAGCCCGACAGTGCGGGTGGGCAGGTGCTCCAGGCCGGTCAGCGGCTCGACTCCCTGTTCACGATTATAGAACAAGGAATAGCGGGTGGGATGGGCGGCGACCAGGGCGCGGGTCAGGCTTTCGGCATAGCGGCCCAGGCCGGCGCGGCGGTGGACAGCGGCGGAGACATCCAGATAGATGGTCATCGGCATTAGTCCCTGTGGGATAGCTGGCGCTCTATCGCCCGCATCCGCTCCACGGCGTGTTCCCAGGAATAGGTCCGCTGCACAAACCACCGGGCGGCTTGACCGATTTGCGCGCGCAGTTGCTCGTCCCGCAGCAACGTCACCACCTGGCGGGCCGTCGTCGCCGCGTCATCGGCGATGAGGAGGTCGCGGCCTGGCTCCGCTCCCAACCCGGCGTTGACCATGCTCGTCGTCACCACCGGCCGCCCCGCCGCCATCGCCTCCAGGACCTTGTTCTGCACCCCGGCGGCAAAGCGGAGTGGGGCGACAAAGACGGCGGCCCGGTTGAGATACTCGTTGAGATCGGGGACAAAGCCGGTCACAGTGACGGCGGGGTCGCTTGCCAACCGGACCACCCGGGGGTCGGGGTCAGCGCCCACGATTTGCAGCGTACAGTCCGGTATCTGCTGGCGCACCAGGGGCAGCACGTCGCGGGCCAGATGGACGGCGGCGTCGATGTTGTGAAAGACGCGCAGGTGACCGACGAACACCAGGTTGTGTGACCGACCGACTTTGGTGACGGGGTAGAAACGGGCTGTATCCACGCCGTTCGTCACGACGCGGATATTAGCTGCCGGACAGGCCGCTGCCAGTGCCTGGCGGTCGGACGCCGAGACCAACCAGGTCTCTTCGAACGTGTTGGCGATCCACCGCTCGTAGCGGGCGATGCGCGGTCTCTCGACCCCATAGAGCAGGCGAGATATCGGTCCGCGGTAGGGCAGGGAGCGGCCTACTTCCTGTGATATGACGTCGGTCAGGTCGACGACGCGGTAGAGGCTGTGGTGCTGGGCTAGGTAAGGGGCCATGCGAAAGAGGTGGACGTAGGCGACGTCGAATTTCTCCTGGGCCAACGTCTCTGTCACCAGGCTCCGCATCGCCGCGGAGCGATAGTAGAGAGCCTGGAGCGGTTCGCCTCGCCAGATGTTGGCAGCCACCGTCAGCGCCGAGCGGCGCGGAGTCATCAACACCGTGCGCACCTGGCGGCAGTACTGGCGCAGCGGTTCCTCGTACTCTTGCTCCGTCTCGTTAGCGACAAAGGAGAGCAGCGTCAGCTCGTGCTCGCGGGAGAGGTGCTCGATAAAGTGAAAGGCCCGCAGCCGGTCACCCCGGTTGGGTGGGTAGGGCAGGCGGGATGTTAGGCAGAGGATGTGCATCTTGGCCCTGGTCCTTCTGCTTCATACTGTGAGCAAGTAGACATTGCGTTCTTCTGTTGTGTAGCCCAGCCAACGGTAATTGTTCAGCACACTGTTGCTCAGGACAAAGTTGATGAATTCTTGGTCGTTAAGGCTCTTGTAGGAGCTGGCTCCTGTCTGGTGCGGCTCGAAATACATTGCCTGGCAGCGCAGTTTGCCCAGGAACTCGATGAGCTGTTCATAGTGATACCTGGTCTTGACCAGGTGGTGAAAGATGTTGAGCGCCAGGACAATGTCGAATTCGAAGCGAGGGATATCGAACAAGGAGGTCTCCCAGACTGTGAACCGTTTCCCCATAATCTGCCGATACCGTTTCAGGACAGCCAAGTTCTCCTTGTCCGGCTCGACGGCAAAGCACTCAAAGCCCAATGCTTCGAACCTGTGCGCAAAGTAACCAAAGTAGCTGCCAATGTCCAGCACTGTGCCTGTGGCAACAGGAAGGCTGTCCACTATATAATCCCACCTCTCGTTGCCATACTTGGTCTTGTTCTTTAGGTAGTTCCCGTAAACCTCTGGGATCATGTCCAAGTCGGGATGGTTGAACGGTTGGTGGATGAATCCCCTTTGCACGACGATTTTGATAATGTCACGCCTCAATTTGGCCCACTCTGGGTGGTAGCGAGTGACGAGCACGGGCATCTTGGCGAATCCCAAGAGACGGGCGATTGCCAGATGTGGCAGACCGGTTTCCAGTATGAACTCGCCTTGACGGCCAATCTGCACCGTGGCCCCCAACCATCGACCGTCTGGCCGCCGTTCGGCCAGCGCTGCGCAGCCGTTTTCCCTGGCGGCCCGGTACAGCTTCTCAATGTGCTGCCAGTGTTCCAGGTACGCCTCTGCTGTGGTGCAGCCAGCCACCGCTGTGCCACTTTCTATCAGTTCGACTCCACTCACAAATTGGGGAATCTGGACGTACTCGGCTTGGCCCTCCACCCGCCGCGCGAGGATTGCATCGAGTAAAGTCGGGTCTTGGGTTGATTGGGCGTGCGCGAGTTGGTCGTAGAGCACACTCGCGGGGTCTATGTACAGCAGATTGGCTTTCTTTTTTCGCCATTGTCCCCAAGCCGTGGCCGAACAGTACTTGGCTGAGCGGTACATCCGGCGCAGCACTCGCCACAGGAACTCGTTGCGGCGCAGGAATTCATTGCGGCGGATTCTATTCTTCAAGCTGAGCATCGATTGTTCCTTTCCCTTTTCTCAGCCCGACAGCAGGTACAGGCTGCGGTTTGTCTCTGTGGAACCCAACAGTCTGGCCATAGACAGGGTGCTGACCTCAAGTACAAAGTTGACAAATTCCTCGGCCGAGAAATTCTTGTACGCGCCTTGCGGAGCCGGCTGTGGGGCGAAATATAGAGCCTGGCAGCGCAGTTTGGCGAGGAATGCGATCAGGTGCTCATAGCCGGGCTGTGTCTGGACGAGGCGGGAAAACGCGTCCAGTGCCAGGACGATGTCAAAGTCGAGCCGTTCAAGTTTGGATAGCGGCTTGGCCAAAACAGTGAAATGGCTACCTCTCATCTGTCGGTACTGCTTCAAGATGGAGAGGTTCTGAGCGTCAGATTCCAGGGCATAGCACTCGAAGCCGACCTGGGCGAGTTTGTGGGTGAAATAGCCGAAACAGGCCCCAATGTCCAGAGCTGTGCCCCGGCTCACTGGCAAGCTGTGAACAATCAAGTCCCATTCTGCTTGGCCGTGTGTTGGTCGATGTGATAGTTTACCGTCAGCTTGGGGCACTTGGTCGAGGTCGGGGTGTTCGAATGGCTGGCACAAAGCACCCTTTTCCCTGAACACTTTTATCACCTGGCGGCGCAACCTCTCCCATTCCAAGTGCCGTCTGGTGACAATCACCGGCACCTGCTCCAACCCTAGAAGCTGGGCTATGACTAGACGATGACGCCCCTGGTCCAATAGTAGCTCACCGTTCCGCCCGATTTGAATTCTGATTTCGTCCAATGGGTTATCTGACGCCAGCTCTCGTTGAGTTTTGAAGCCTTGTTCGCGGATTCGCCAATACAGTTCTTCCAGGTTGTGCCAGCGAGCGTAATACTCTTCCGGTGTGGTGCAACTGTCAATCAAAATTCCGCGCTGGATAGCTTGAATGTGTCGCATAAACTCGGGGATTTGTTCATAGGCTGCACCGTCTATCCGTTGTTTTAGGATCGGATATAGCTGGCCCGTCTCGCGGACGAGATAGCCGTTCAAATCCCAGTCACCTGCGCTCACCGTGCCATAGTGCCAGACCGAG
>JAOZPF010000328.1 GCA_029932895.1 Anaerolineae bacterium
TCCCCTTTACCAGTATATCGGTGGGGTCCACGCCCATGTGCTGCCGGTGCCGATGATGAACATCCTCAACGGCGGCAAACATGCGGTGGACGGGCCGGACCTGCAAGAGTTCATGATCGTGCCGGCAGGCGCGCCGACGTTCGCCGAGGGGTTACGCTGGGGGAGCGAAATATACCACACTCTCAAGAAGGTGCTCAAAGCGCGGGGATACGCCACCGGCGTCGGCGACGAGGGTGGCTTTGCCCCCAGCCTCGGGGCGAACGCGGAGGCTGTGGAGCTGATCCTGGAGTCGATCCAGCAGGCGGGGTATGTCCCCGGCGAGCATGTCTGGATTGCCCTCGACCCCGCCGCCAGCGAGTTCTACGAGGGGAAAAAGTACGTGCTAAAGAAAGAGGGGCGCACCCTCACCGGCGCGGAGATGATCGACTTTTACGCCGACTGGGTGGAGCGGTATCCCATCATCAGCATCGAGGACGGGCTGGCGGAGGATGACTGGGAGAGCTGGGCGCTGATGATGGAGCGGCTGGGCGACCGTATCCAGATCGTGGGAGACGATCTCCTGGTGACTGATGTGACGCGGGTGCAGCGAGCGATCCGCGAGCACTCCTGCAACGCTCTTTTGTGCAAGGTGAACCAGATCGGCACCCTGAGCGAGGCCATTGCCGCGGTCCAGATAGCCCAGCGGGCGGGATGGGGGGTTGTCGTCTCCCACCGCTCGGGGGAGACTGAGGATGCCACCATCGCCGACCTGGCGGTAGCGCTGAACACCGGTCAGATCAAAACCGGCGCACCCACCCGCTCTGAACGGGTGGCCAAGTACAACCAGCTTTTGCGCATTGAGGAAGAGCTGGATGAGCAGGCCACCTACGCCGGGCTGGAGCCGTTTACTCACGTGGCCGATTTGAAGGTATGACCACGAAAGGAGAGATATGAAGCTATCTGCGCTCAAGGTAGGCGGCCTCCTGGCGGCATTGCTGGCTTTGTTGTTCTTGTTGGCATCCTGTTGTTGCTGTTGCTCTGCTCTGCCCTTCCGCGGGGCCACGGAGCCCCCTACCCCGCCGCGCTTTACGCCCCCAGCAGCACCGACGCCGCTGCCACCGCCGACAGTGGTGTTACCCCCCTCCCCCCCCGCAGTGCCGACCCCGCTGACACCCCCCGCGGCGCCGACCGCCGGCAGTGTCCGGGTCGGCGAGACGGTGAGTGGAGAGCTGTCGGGCGCAGGCGACACCGATATCTGGTTGTTGGACGTGGAGGAACCGGTGCAGGTCACTATCGACCTGATGGCTGAGAACGGCACGTGGGACCCGGTGCTGGAGGTGTGGGAGCCGGAAGGGGTGCGGGTGGCTGAAGATGACGACGGCGGTATTGGTTTTGACCCCCGCCTCTCGCAGCTTTCCCTCGCCGCAGGTACCTATGAGTTGTGGGTGCGGTCGTATGGGGACCTGGGTGGTGGACCGTATACGCTGCGGGTCGCCGAGGCCGGAACGGTGGCGGAGGGGGCCTCGAGCGGGGGCACGATCCGCTATGGCGAGACGGTGGAGGGGGTCATTTCCTCCGCGCAGCCGGAAAATCAGTGGACGTTCGCGGGACAGGCTGGTGATGTCATCAACATCTCGATGGTCGGCCAGGGCGGATTTGACGATACCTACCTGGAGCTGTATGGCCCAGACGGCAGCTACCTGACGTCCGATGACGACAGCGGTCAGGACCTGTTCGCCCTCATCACCGGCTATGTCCTGCCCGAGAGCGGCACCTACACTATCGTTGCCCGTCCCTACGGCGATGATGTGGGGATATACGAGCTGACTTTGGAGCAGCTCGATATCGAGGAACACACTATCGCCTATGGCGAGACGGTCTCCGGCGAACTGACAGCCGGCGCATCACAGGCCCTTTGGTTCTTTGAGGGGACGGTAGGCGATGTAGTCAACATCTCGATGGCAGGACAGGAGGGCATGGATATCAACCTGGAGTTGTACAGCCCTGGTGGAGAGTATCTGACGTCTGGCGATCCTAGCGGCATCGACTTTAATGCCCTTAGTACCAACCCCTATATTCTGCCGGAGAGCGGCACCTACCGCATCACTGTCTACTCCTACAGCGGCGGCGAATATGAACTTTACCTCATCAAAGTGAAGGAGCCGACCATCGCCTACGGTCAGACGCTCGCTGGCGAACTGACGGCGGAGACTCAGCACCAGAGCTATCTCTTTGCGGGCGCGGCGGGCGATGTCGTCAGCATCTCGATGGTTGGGCTGGGTGACCTGCAGGATACGTACCTGGAGCTGTTCGATCTGGATGGCACGCTCCTGGTGGCGGACGATGACGGTGGGAAGGATAGCTTTGCCCTCATCGGTGCAGTCACTTTGCCCTATAGCGGCACCTATCGCATCGTTGCCAGCAGCAGGGAGGAGGTAATGCCCTACGATTACCCCTCGCCAGGCACGGGCTTGGTGGGCCGGTACCGTCTCAGCCTGCGGCGGCTCGAGGAGCGGGCCATCGCCTACGGTCAGACGCTCTCCGGCCGGTTGGGCGAGGAGGAACGGTGCGGGGCGTGGTCCTTCACGGGAGCGGCCGGCGACCTGGTCAGTATCTCGATGACCGGTCAGGCCGGCTTTGAGGATACCTACCTGGAGCTGTACGGCCCCGATGGGTTCCTCCTGGCGGCTGATGACGACAGCGGCGAGGGATTCTCCGCTCTCATCGACGGCTTTACTCTCCCGGCGAGCGCGACCTATCACGTCATCGCTCGCGGGTATGACGGTGGGATCGGCAGCTACTGGCTGGCCCTGCGCCGAGAGGTCGTGCAGGAGCAGCCCATCGCCTATGGCGAGACGGCGGCTGGCGAGTTGGTCGAGG
>JAOZPF010000329.1 GCA_029932895.1 Anaerolineae bacterium
TGCTGGCGTCTATGATACGCTCACTCCCGTCGGCCATGCGCCCCTCCTGCCTCCTGCCCCATCGCCCGCACCAAAAGGCTGGTGATATCTTCCAATTCAACCGCGACTTCGGAGCCGACGTCCTTCAGCGCACAGCTCAGGTGAATGCGACACTTGGGGCAGGCAGTGATCATCCGTTCAGCCCCGGTGTCCTGGGCCTGATGCAGCCGGGTCGTCTGGATCCCCTTGGCACAGCGGCCACAGTTGACCCAGCCGGTGGAGCCGCAGCATAGAGCCTGGGCGCGGTTTTTGCTCATCTCTGACAACTTGGCCCCCGTAGCCTGGATGAGCGCCCGCGGCTCCTCATAGATGCCCTGGTAGCGACCCAGGCGGCACGGGTCGTGGTAGGTGACGGTCTCAACCAGGTCGCCCAGGTCGAGTTGGCCCAGGTGTTCAGCTAGCAGTGTGGTGAGATGAACCACCTCGAACGGCAGCGGCCCCAAATAGCGGGGGTAGTCGCTGCGGAAGGCGTTGTAGCACTCGGGGCAGGCAAAGATCACCCGCTTGGCTCCGCTCTCGGCTATGGTCCGCACATTGAGTTCGGCCAACTTGCGGAAACCCTCCTCGTCGCCGTTGAGGAGCAGGTCGGCGCCGCAGCAGCGCTCGTCGTTGCTGACCGTCGGCACGATGCCCAGCGCGTTCAGCAGCCGCACCGTGTTGCGGGCGGTGTCGGTGGAGACGATCCCCAGGTCGGCAAAGATGACGTCAAAGTAGGGCAGGCAGCCGACAAAGTAAAAGTCGTCCCCCGCGGTCGCCGTCTGCAAATCATCAGTCACCCAGCCGGTGCGGTTCTGCCGCGTCGCCTGGCCCATCATCCCCATCAACTGCTGCATGATGGCGTTGTGAGCATAGACCCCTTCCACGCCACTCTGGCGCGCCTCGACACGGGCGGCGATGACAAAGGCCGGATAGTCCACATCAGAGGGACAGCGGGTAGTGCACAGGCGGCAAGTGAGGCATGCCCAGAGGTAACGGTCGTTGATCAGCTCTTCCGGGCGGCCCGCCAGCACTCGCTCGATGGTAGCGCGTGGCGAGTAGGTGGCATCAACCCGGCTCACGGGACAACTGCCGGTGCACTTGCCGCAGTCGAGACAGTAATTAGCCCTGGTTCGGCGGAGAATGTCTGTGAAGGTCATGGCATTTCCTGTGCAACTTTAAACGTCAGAGGTGGCCGGCCCGCGCTTGGCGTTTCACGTTCCGCTTGGAGGGGATTCGGCCCCAAGGCACGAATCTGCTCCGTGAACTCGGTCATGATGCGGGCGAAGCGAGCGCCCTCGGCCGCCGAGACCCATTCCAACCGCAGTCGCTCCGTCTCCAGGCCCAACAACTCCAGCAGTCGCTTGGTCTTTTCCACCGTGACGACGGCGTTCTCGTTGCCAGAGATATAGTGGCAATCGCCGGGATGACAACCGGTGACGAGCACTCCGTCGGCCCCCAGGCGGAACGATTCCAGGATGAAACCGGGCTGCACGCGGCCGGAGCACATCACGCGGATGACGCGCGTCGTGGGCGGGTACTGTATGCGACTGACACCCGCCAGGTCGGCTCCGGCATAAGAGCACCAGTTGCAGGCGAAAACGACGATCCGCGGCTGAAAATCGCTCACTGTCCTCTCATCTCCTTGGCTCCCATCTCAAGAGGCCAACGCGGCCCGCACCATCGCCGCGACCTGCTCGTCGGTAAAGTGCATCGCCTGCATCGCCCCGGTGGGGCAGACCGAGGCGCAGGCCCCGCAGCCTTTGCACAGCACCGGGTTGACGCGGGCCACCTTCAGCCCCGGCGTTATCTCGATCAACGAAGACGCGCCGAACTCGCATATCTCCGCACAGCGGCCACATCCCCGGCACAGTGTCTCGTTCACCCGCGCCACCACGCCCGATGACGTGACGTGCTCCTTGGAGAGCACCGTCGCCGCTCGCGCCGCCGCGCCATAAGCCTGGGCGATGGTCTCTTCCAGGTGTGCCGGCCAGCGGGCCGTCCCGGCCACATAGACGCCGTCGGTGGCAAAATCGAGCGGGCGCAGCTTGACATGCGCCTCTAGGAAAAAGCCGTACTCGTCCACCGGCACCTTGAGCATCTGGGCCAGTTCATGCGCGCCCTCACGGGCCACCAGCGGCGTAGAGAGCACCACCAGGTCGTAGGGAATGGACAACTTGGCCCCCAACAACTCGTCGTACACCACCACCCGCCGCGGCCGCTTGGAGACGTGGGGAATATTGCGCAGGGTGTAGCGAACGAACTGGATGCCCGCCTCACGGGCGCGGGTGTAGTACGCCTCGTAGCGCGTGCCCTGCGTCTCGGTGTCGCGGTAGATGATATAGACCTCGGCATCGGGGCGATGGGCCTTGATCTCGAGCGCGTTCTTGATAGCCGTGGTGCAGCAGATACGGGAGCAGTAGGGCCGCTCCGGGATGCGCGCCCCCACGCACTGGATCATCACCACCCGGTCAGCCTCCACCTCGCCCTGCCTGAACCGCTCCTCCAGCTCGAACTGAGTGATGACCCGCTTCCCATCATAGCCGTACATCCCCTCCGGCTTGAACACCCGTGCGCCGGTGGCGACGATGATAGCCCCGACGGTGAACCCGGACAGTCTCCCCTCCCGGTCCCGGATAGTGACCTCGTAGCTGCCGACAAAGCCCTTTACGTCGCATAGCTCCGAGGAGGTAAAGACCTCAATATGTTGATTTTCCCGCACCTCGGCGACGCGTGCCGCTATGTGAGGTAAAGCGTCATCTTGGGTGGGATACAACTTGTCCAGCCGCAGCAGCAACCCTCCCAACTGCGGCTCCCGCTCCACCAGCTTGACCTCG
>JAOZPF010000330.1:0-511 GCA_029932895.1 Anaerolineae bacterium
TGCACGCAGAGACACCGACCCGCTTCTGGGTCAACAACCCCTCGGGTGCAGAGATGGAGCGAGCCATCGCCGCCGGGGCCATCAACTGCACGACCAATCCGGCCTATTGCTCAAAGCTACTCGCGAGCGAGCCCGACTATATACGTGGGGTCGTTGACGGTGTGATCTCTGAGGGGACACGCGACGCCGAGCAAGCAGCCGTGCAGGTCTACCAGCGGGCAGCGAAACGGGTGCTGGACCGGTTCCTGCCCCTCTACGAGCAGAGCGGCGGCGAATATGGATACGTGACCATGCAGGACGACCCCCGCGAGGACCAGGATACCGAGGCCATCGTCCGGGGTGCCCTGAGCAACAGGGAGCTGGGGCCAAACTATATGGCCAAGATCCCCGTGATCGAGGGCGGACTGGAGGCTCTCGAGGCCTGTGTGGAAGAGAATATCCCCATCTGTGCCACCGAGGTATTCTCCATCGCCCAGGCCCTCCACATGTGCGAACAGTACGAACGGGCAGC
>JAOZPF010000330.1:521-1992 GCA_029932895.1 Anaerolineae bacterium
AGCGCACGGGCAATCGCCCGCCCTTCTTTGTGACGCACATCACCGGTATCTTTGATGAGTGGCTGGGCAAGGTTGTGCAGCGGGAGGGGATCGAGATCGCCCCCGAGGTGCTGGCCCAGGCCGGTTGCGCCGTCGCCCGCAAAGAGTACCGGCTGCTCAAGGAGCGCGGCTACCACACCACACTCCTGGGCGGCGGTGCGCGGGGCATACATCACTTTACCGAGATGGTCGGCGGTGACGTGCACATCACTATCAACTGGAGCACTGGCCAGGAGATCATTGACGCCGGCACGCCCATCGAGCCGCGCATGGATGCGGAAGCCCCCCAGGCGATGATAGACGAACTCTATGACAAGCTGCCGGGCTTTCGCCAGGCATTCGACAAAGAGGGACTGTCGGTGGCAGAGTTTGCTGAGTATGGGCCCGTGCAGTTCTTCCGAAACGCCTTTCTCAAGGGTTGGTATCTGCTTCTTGCTGAAATCCCGGCGCGTCGCAACGTGCATGCACTCTAGGTCAAGAAGGAGCACAAGATGGCAGAAAAGTTGGTAATCACCGCGGCGCTGTGCGGTGGAGCTACACGAAAAGAACAGAACCCCAACGTACCTTACACACCCGAAGAGTTTGCACGCGAGGCCAGCCGGGCCGAGGAGGCAGGAGCGGCCATTGTCCACGTCCACTTTCGCGACCCGGACACAGGCCTGCCATCGGCTGACCCAGTACTCATCGATGAAGTCGTCCAGGCCATCCAAGAGAGCAGCGGCGTGCTTCTCAACATCAGCACCGGATTCCAGGGTCCCTTCCTGCCCCAGGAATCGCGCAAACTGGGCATCGAACGTCACAGCCCGGAGCTGGCGTCTCTAAATCCGGGCACGATGAACTTTTGCATCGTAAACCACAAGAGCGGCGAGATCATCTATGATTGGACGTTTGAGAACCCCATGAAGCTGACCATCGAGTATGGGACATTGATGAAAGAGAAGGGCATCAAGCCCGAACTCGAGTGTTTTGCCCTGGCTCATGTGCAGAATGCCCTGTTCCTCGCCAAGCATCATGACTTTTTGGTGCAGCCACTGCACTTTTCAATTGTCATCGGGGTCACGGGTGGCGTGCCCTTTAGCCCCGACATCATAAGCACCTTTATTCACATGCTGCCTCCCGGCTCCACCTGGCAGGGCATTGGTGTTGGACCATTCTGCTTTCCCGTGGCCATGGCCAGTGCAATCCACGGCGGCCACATTCGTGTCGGCCTGGAAGACAACATCTATGTCGACTATACGACCAAGGAGCTGTCCAAGGGCAACTGGGACCAGGTAGAGAAAGCAGTTCAGATCGCCCGGATTGCGGGACGCGAGGTGGCTACGCCCAAAGATGCACGAGAGATCTACAGCTTGCCCGAAAAGCAAAAGTAAGCATGACTCCACTGAAAAAGGCCAGATGGGTACTGTATGTTGTGGGGGGGGGGGGGGGGGGG
>JAOZPF010000330.1:2002-2852 GCA_029932895.1 Anaerolineae bacterium
CAGCATGGCCGACGCCCCGCCAGCATCGGGGGATGTGATCCCTCAGGCG
The DNA here is from genome assembly GCA_029932895.1 of Anaerolineae bacterium. Classification (GTDB taxonomy): domain Bacteria; phylum Chloroflexota; class Anaerolineae; order B4-G1; family DUEL01; genus JAOZPF01. Next base: position 2,052 of record JAOZPF010000330.1, read on the forward strand.
CTCCAGAACCCAATCGGCACGCCGCCACTGCGAGAGCTGGCCCAAGAGAGCAAAAGGGCCGTTATCGTGGTGGAGGACATCACCCGGCCGCTGGACACGGCCTCCGTTCTGCCCGCCATCCTCTCAGAGCTGGCGGAGGGCGGCATCCGGGGAGATGATGTGTGGATCACGATGGGGTTGGGCGCGCACACGCCGATGAACCGCCCCGACCTGATAAAAAAGCTGGGCAAGAGCGTGGTAGACCACTATACGGTCTACCAGAACCAGCCCTACGAGAACTTGGAGTACTTGGGCGATACGCAGCGCGGGACGCCCGTCCATATCAGCCGCTTCTACCTGGATGCCGACCTGCGCATCAGCCTGGGGACCCTCACCCCGCACGCCTACGCCGGGTTCGGGGGTGGGGCCAAGACGGTGGCGGTTGGGGTGGCGGGCATCGACACGCTGCATGCCAATCACGGTCGCGCCTACAGCTCCGGACCCCCAACCACAGCGCTCGTGGACGGCAACGACTGCCGCGCCGATATGGAAGATATCGCCCGCATGGCGGAGGTCAGCTTCTCCATCAACGCCGTGGTAAACTCCCGGCGCGAGCTGGCGGGCTTGTTCGCCGGAGACCTGGTGCAAGCTCACCGGGCGGCGGCGGCGTTCGCCCGCCAGGTGAGCGCCACGGAACTGCCGCCCCCGGACGATGCCGCCGTGTTCAACGCTTACCCTAAGGACATGAACCTGCTGCAATCGGTCAACGCCCTCAACGCCGTCGGCTACGACCTGGGCCGGGCGATCAAGGCCGATGGCAGT
>JAOZPF010000331.1 GCA_029932895.1 Anaerolineae bacterium
CGGCAACGACGAAAGCGCCGGAAAGCGCCGGAGCGGTAAGACCTCCAAAGGCAACCGTTGAGAGCGGGCGCGGTTTTTGAGGGCCCCCTTGTCGCGTTCTTTGAGGGCGGAGCCTGGGGGATGTGACCGAGGAGGGGGCGCGGGTGGCGTTTTGTTCCGCGCGCCCCCATAGGCGGAACGCGGAACGCAGCGGGAGCGCCTGGGGCTCTGCCCCAGACCCCGGACCAGGGGGGCGGGCCCCCCTCGCCGCTGGGCGGCTTCACCCCCCGCACCCCCCGAGGCCGCTTCGGGCTCCCAGGATTGGTATGGCGGGGTGGGTCGGGGAGGGGAGCGGGAATCCCGAGTCGCCCTCGGCGGCTCGGGGAGTGCCCCGAGCGGTGGTCAACCGGCCCGGGATTCGCACTCCCCCATATGCTGTTCTAGAAGGAGCTGTTCCGCGGATCCCTGCTCGGGGATCTTTGCGCACCAGCCCGCTGGGGTCTTCTCGATCTGGCCCCGGCGCTCCAAGGATCGAAGGGTCTCCCAGAGCCGCTCGTTGTTGACGCGGAGGATCCCACGGATCTGCCTTCCCGGCAGAGGGGCCGCCGCTTCCCTGAGAACGGACAAGAGGCGGTCGGGGAGCGGGGCCTGGTCCTCGGGCTGGGTCCCGGACAGCTCCAGGTGCAAGCCGCCTCCCGGGGCCGGGACCGGCTCCAGGACCATGGGCTTGGGGGCGGGGGCGGCGCGGTGCTCCACGGTGAGGGTGAGGTTCTCGCCCCGGCGGCTCAGGTACGCGTTGGAGTCGCCGAAAGCGTGCAGGTCCGAGGAGCCGCGCAGGGACTGTCCGGGGTGGGATCGCCGCCTCTTGCTGGTGTGGTGGACCAGGGCGATGGCGCACTGGAAGCGGCGCTGCAGTTCCCGGAAGAACGACAGCAGACCCGAGATCTCCGTGGCGCTGTTCTCGTCGAGCCGGTGGAGCCGGATCAAGGGGTCCAGCAGGAGCAGGTGGGGGCGCAAGGCCTGCAGGGCGGCGGTGAGCCTCGCCTGGTCGGCCTCGCGGTCCAGCCTCAGGCATGGCTCGGCGATGACATGCAGGGGCAGGCGGTTCAGATCGACCCCGCGGCGTTGGCAGAGGGATTCGATGCGGGAACGTACGGTTGAAAGTTCGTCCTCGGCGAGGTAGACCAGGGCGGGCCCGGGCCTGTGGACGGAGAAGTGCCCCAGGCATGCGGTGCCGGAAGCGACGCTTGTGGCCATGTCGATCCCCAGGAAGGTCTTGAAGCACTTCGGGGCGCCTCCGATGACCCCCGCGGCCGTGCGGCCCCAGAGGGTTTCGATGAGCCAGCGCCTCTGGGGCGGTTGTTCCCGGAGCTGAGCTGCCCGCAGGATCCTCAGCGGCTCGGTGGTGGTCATCGTGCACGGCCCCGCGTCTTGGCGGACTTGGTCGGCACCGAGAAGACCTCCAGGTACAGCTTCTCGTCGAGCTGGTCCTGTTCGCGCCGGATCGCGGCGTCAAGCAGCTCTGCGGCCATGGACATCAGGATCCGGAGGTTTCCCGCCGCGTGCTCGCTGAGCGTGGCCAGCAGTTCGGCGGTCATCAGGTGCGGGTTTCCGGCTTCGCGCAGCACGTGCTGGAGGAATCGCTGAAGATCTTCCGGTGCGGCGTATCCCAGAGGCAGCCGGACCCGGATCCGAGTGCCCAGGGCCAACAGTTCGGGGCTCTCGAACTTCTCCGGGAGCCGATGGTCACCGCAGAGCACAACGGTCAGGAGCGACCGGGAATCCAGGTTCGCCGAACTCAGCAGCCGGAGCTCGTTCAGCAGGGCGGGGGCCATCTCCTGGGCCTCATCGACCAGCAGCACGGCCCGGATCAGCGCGGCCTCGATGTGCCTCTGCCAGCGCTCGCGCAGCACTTTCGCCCCGGCCCAGCGGTTGTGGGGCGTGAGCTGGACGAGGAAGATATCACCCAGCTCGCGATAGAAGTCGGCCAGGGAACTCTGCGGCCGCGTCAACACGCCCACGGTGGCGTCGCGCAGCGTGGCGAGCCGGTCGGCGAGGATTCGCATCGCCACGGATTTGCCCGTCCCGGTCTCCCCGGTGATCAGGGCGAAGCCTCCTTGTCGGGTCAGGTTCTCAACGCGCCAGCAGAAGCTGTCGATCTGGGCGGTGACCAGGCAAGCTTCCGTGGGGATCTCGGGCGAGAACGGGTTGTGCTTCAGCCCGTATCGTGCCAGTACGTTCCTGGCGGTCATCATGGACTCTCCTCGCGGTGGGTTTGGGGTTTGGCGATGTAGGCCGGGGGAAGGCCGCTGGCGGCGTACTGGGCCATGAGCTTGCGCAACAGCGGCGCGATGCCCGGGGCGTTCCCGCCGCCCTCCGGTCCCTGGACAGCTCCCAGTGGGCCGGGGTGGCGCTTTCGGCGCCGGCGGTCGGCGTTGGCCGCCTTGTCCAGGGGCCAGATGCGGCACAGCACGGTGCCGCTGCGGGGCTCGACCAGCCAGACCCGCGACAGGTCCCAGCGGGCGTAGCGCACGGAGACCCGCTGGAGGTGGTTGTATTGGGAAGGGATCTCGAAGCGGCGGCCCTCGATCGAGATCGTCCCGTCGCTGCGGCGCTGGCTGCGAGATTGCTCCAGGCAGAATGCCAGGCGAAGGGCGTCGCTTGAGGGGCAGGGCCGGCCCAGGTCGGGCCCGGCGAGGTACCGCGCAAGGGGCGACTGGCCGATCTCGCTGTGGATCTTGCGGTTGTACTCCAGCTCCAACCACGCACAGGTGGCCTGGTTCAGAAGCGCGAGGGTCAGCTCCTGGACGCCTTCCAGCATGGCCAGCAGGCGGCCTTCGACCTGGGCCCAGAAGACCTCCTGCTTTC
>JAOZPF010000332.1 GCA_029932895.1 Anaerolineae bacterium
AGCCGCCACACCGCCCACTATTAGCGACATCGCCAGCACGACCAGCAGCACCGCTCGCCAGCGCCCGCCTCTCAGAGGCCGATACCCCTGCATCTCCCACCCCCCTACTGACACGTACCGTTGAGGGCGGTGTAGCTCCCGTCGTACGCACCGACGCAGTGATAGGTGGCATCGGTGTCCACGTTGCCGTCCAGTTGCGACGCCCCGACATAGATCACATAGTTGGAACTACCGGTGATGGCATAAGAGTCACCACGCGCCCGGCAGTGATCCACTGTCATTGTGTAGGTACCACTGTATGAGAGATTGTAGATTCCGGTCAAACCTCCCTCCGCGACAGTATCCCGGATGGTGGCCGTCGTCGCAATATTGGATATAGCATGATAGGAACCGCTGGCAATGCTGTTCTGGATGAGGACGGAGCTGTATGTGCTCACGATACCATATCCATATGGAGTTCCACACCACCCACTGGCTGTCGAGTCCACGATTGTGGGCGAGCCGTGATAATTATAGATACCCCCACATTCTCCGTGAGAGTCGAGCCTCTCCCCCGCCGAGGCGACGTTGACGATATAGGGCGACGACCATTTATTGTAGATTCCATATCCGACGGCGTCGCCCACTATCCCGATGTGCACGTCACGGATGGTAATGGAAGAGTGATAGCTGTAAATGCCATAGACTTGGTCTCCACCGCCACCCGTCACAACCACGTCCGCGATCTCGGACGTATCCGTCTCCACGTGCCGCGCGACGATGGCCACCTTGTGTTTGCCCGTCCCCGTGATCACCACAGTCAGGTCCCGCAGCGCGACGTGATCCGTCAGCACCACCGTCGCTCTCTCTGTCGGGCTAATCGGCGACGAGACCGTCGAAGAGATGGTGGTCAGTTCCGCCCCCGCTCCCTGGATCGAGACGTAGGGCACCATAGTCACCGTCTCCGAGTAGGTCCCCGGCGCCACCCACACCAGATAGCGGCTTGCGGGGCCGCTATCGGTGATGCTGTCGAGTGCCCCTTGGATCGTGGTATAGTCGCCGCCGCTCTTGGCCACCACCACCACGTGGTCATACGCCTGCTGGAACGCCGTGCTATCCAGTCCGTCCAGCGTCTCGGCGTTGATGGCATAGGGCACCGCCGCAATGACCGACATCCCCAGGTCGGTAAAGTCCGCCCCATCCTCGGAGAACCACACGTGCAGCCGTCGCCCCCGGTCGGCAAAGACATCGGCCGAGAGCGGCTGCGTCATGCCGGGCACGTTGGTGTTCCCCAATAGAACGGCGAACAGGCCGTCCCGCACCTCCAGCGAGACGGCGGTATCGGGCACAGAGCCACCACTACTGGTGCCGTCGTTCGACCAGTAGGTGTGGTTGCCGGCGGCGTTGACGACGGCGAACTTGAAGTGACCCGTGCCGCTGTACGGCTCGCCTCCCACCAGCACCTCGCCCTGGTAGGAGACGACCATCGGCACAGTGTCATCCGTTGCCACCAACGGACTGTCGTCCGCCAGCACCAGCCCCACCAACAGGCCCACCGCGGCAGCCACACCCACGCTGGTCACAATCGTCAAGGCTGTCTTCCGCTTCATCGTCCTTTTACCTCCCTTGCATGATAATAACGGCTGTGGCACCCCCGGGTCCTGCTCACTGCCGGTTTTCCAAGTGCAACCTGCGCCGGTGAGGGGAGCTACTCTAGCCCGGGGAACCCCTCCAGCGTGCCCGTCAGCCCGTAGCGAAAAAGGTCAATGGTCCCAATCTCGGCCACGGCCAGGGCGACGCCCCAAAGCAACGGCGCTAACGCATCCCACCAGCCTCTGTACCGGTTCTCCTGCCCCGTCAGCATCACCACCAGCACCGTGTTCACCAACGAGAGCATCGTCACCACCCCGGCCGCGCTCGCCAGCGCCAGCGGGTAGAGCAGCGGCGACCAGCGGGTCAGCACCGACCCCACCATCATTCCCTCCAGCAGCAACAACAGCAGCAGATCGCGCCAACGCCGGACGACCCGCTCTGGCGAGGGATCGCGCCACAGGCTGTAGTGGAGCATGGGCAGGAGGATCGTGCTGAGGGCCAGGCCGTTCAGCGCCCCCGTGACCAGCCGTAGCCACTGGCGCGGCTGGTAGAGGTTGGGAGCGCCCATCAGGCCGAGATAAGAGTTCAATCCGTCGGCCCCCATGAGCAGGATGAAGCCGATCAGGACAGCCAGAATGGGGAGAGGGGGAAACTCGGACTCCCGTCGCCGGCGCAGGACAAACACCTGGCCCACCAGGCCCGTCAGCGCCCCCAGGAACGTGCCCGTGCAGCGGGCGCAGAGGGGCAACTGGCGTCCGGCTACAAAGAACGAATGGGATGGGATGCGGTGACAGACAGCGTACGCCACCATGTCGGCCTTGGTCAGCAAGCCAGGCGGGGTCAGTTCCAGAAAAGCGCCGACGGCCAGCGCGGCGACGACCACCGCCAGCCATTTGCCCCAACGACGGGGGGGAACAGGGTTCATGGGTTTGGACTCCTTTGTTCCTGGACGAGGACTTGATTATACTGTCAATGAGGGAGGAGGCAAGGGCGGGGAGTGTATTTCAGCTTGGGGACGAGTTTGGGCAGTCACGGCCCAGCGTAAACGGCGTGCCCCCCAGGCGGCGGGATTCATCCGCCGCCAGTTGGGCCGACACGCCGCCCCGCATAAATGTGGGGCAAGCCGGCAGCTTGCCCTCGAGCTGAAGCACACCACTCGCAAGCTGGCAGCTTGCGCCACACCGGCGGCTTGCCCTCGAGCTGAAGCGCACCCGGTGCGGGGGGGGCAGTTGTGAACGAGGGCAAGCGCGGCTATAATA
>JAOZPF010000333.1 GCA_029932895.1 Anaerolineae bacterium
TGAGGAGGGTGTTACCATGACCAAGAAAAAGCAACCACAACCTATTGACACCGGCGGCGGAGCCTACATCGGCGGGGATGTGAAGGCCGGTGGGGATTTCGTGGGCCGCGACCAGGTGATCATCACCGGCGACGGCAACGTGGTCGGCGATCAAAGCAGCGCCACGGTCATCAAGCAGGTCACCGAAGGGGCGACGTTGGCGGAGTTCCTGCGCCTGCTGGCCGAGCTGCGCCAGGCGTTGCCCGCCGCAGGCCTGGACCCGGACACGGCGGAAGTGATCGAGGCCGACGTGCAGGTGGTGGAGGAGCAGGCGCAGAAGGAAAAGCCCAGCACAGCGGTCATCGTCGCCAAGCTCAAAAGCATCGCCGAGGTGCTGACCGCCAGCGGGGCAGTGGCCACCGCAGCCCAAAAACTGCTCCCCGTGGCGCAGCAGGCCCTGACCTGGGCGCAACAGTTGTTCCACTGAGCGGGGGGAGTAACGATCCCAGGAGGTGAGCAATGGGTGAGCTGAACCATCGCACCGGCTGGTTGCTGCAGCTTCCCAGCCGTGCGCTGCGGGCTTTGGTCGCCGTCCACGTGACGGCGGAGCACCGGGACCGGTGGCTGCAAGAGGAGGGCATCCGCTACCGGAAATGGGAGGCGGCCCTGCGGCGGCTGACCGTCGAGCAACTGATCCGCCTGATCAATGCCTACCCCGAGGACGTGCCCGACGCGGTCATCGAGGCCGAGTTCAGGGAGTACCGCCACGGGCGCAGCCCCACCCTGCGCCTCTACACCTTTCCGCCGGACAGCCTGGAGGATCTCGATCTGGAGCGGGTCAACCGCCGCGTGCAGAGCGCGGTGCGGCGGGCCAACCGGGCGTTACAGCAGGCGGTGGGCAAGGAAGAGGTGCTGCCCCGCCTGCGGGAACTGGAGATGGAGCCTTTCATCAGGACCGGGGAGAAGGAGTGGCCCGACGCTCTGCACTCTGACTATCACTGCCAATCCCGTCTGAGCTACGTTGCTCCCGATGGAGAGGTGGTCTCCACCTACCAGCTTCTTTACGGCCACGTGTGGGTGGACCTGGGGCGGGCCTTCGTCGTCCTGCACGCCCATCCGGCGGCCCTGGAGCCCACGCTGGTAGAGGTCATCTCCCAGGCGCTGGGGGTACGCCTCACCCTGGTGCGCGTGGACAAGGAACTCAAGAAAAAGCTCAAGTTCCTGCAGAAGGCCAGTTGCCGCCGCGTGCGCCTGGTGGACCCCAATCCCGAGCGCAAGCGCTTTCGCTCTCTCACCCTGGGCGACGATGAGGACCTGGCCCGGCGGGAGTACCTGGGCCGGGACTACCAGGCCTGGGAGAACGATTTTCCGGAGATTGCCTCCATGCGCTATCGGGCTCAGTTCCTGCCCGGGCGGAATACCTCGCTATCCATTGGTGCGAAAAGCGGCAGCCTGACCCTCTCCGGGGCGGTGGCTGCCGGCGAGATGCGCGATTGGGCCCGCGATGCAGGCGCTCAGATCGTGGACGTCTGGCGCGCCCGGTGGCGGCGGTGGATGGAGGGGCCGTCGGTGACTCTGGATCACGAGCGGCTGTGGACGCATCCCCTGCTGGAGGGCTTTCTTGAGGAACTGCGCAGCCCTGTGCTGGCCCTGGTGCGCGCCCTGGCCACCATCAAAGCGCGACGAGACCCTCAATTCAACACCTGGCCCCTGCCGCTGGAGATGGGTGACCTGGCGCTTGTTTCTGCCCGGGCGCAGGCCTGGGAGCAGCTCGGGGAGGCGATCAACGCCGGGGGGCCGGTGCCCTGGTTCCGGGTGATGGTGCGCGTGGATTGTCCCGTGGAGGATTGCACTGCGGCCACCGAGTATCTGGTCTGTCCCTCCTGCGGGCGGCCTCTTTTCTGGCTGGCCGTGAGCGACCGGGACGAGCCGGTGTTGATGTGCGCCCATCGTTACTGCAAAGGGAAGTGGGAGGGCGGCTTCCCCATTCAGACCGCTTGCGAGGACGAGCACGACATCGAGTTGGCCTGGGACAGCGACATCGGGCAGCGGCTGGAGCTGTTCGTCAACCCCGAGTTCGGCCTGCTGATGCAGAAGCTTCTGGAGGGGGAAGCCCAGCACTACAACGCCAGGCGCGAGAGCCTGTGGGTGCGGGATGGCGTCCTGGTCCATCAGGCCAAACGCCCGGACTACGTGGTGCGTAAGGCGGGGGAGGTCGCCATTCATACCGAGGGTGGGGCGCTCATCCTGGGGTCGGTCCATGTGCAGGGCGATTTTATCGGTCGTGATCAGATTGTGACTCGCCGGAAGAAAGCGGCGGCTTGAAGGCAATCGAGGAGGAAGCAAATGGATCCGCTAACCGTTATCATCTCCGCCCTGACAGCCGGGGCGGCGGCCTCGGCCAAAGACGTGGTCGCCCAGGCGGTCAAGGACGGCTACGTGGGCCTCAAAGCCCTCATCGTCCGCCAATTCGGCCAGAAAGCGGACGTGGAGGCCGCCCTGGAAGGCGTGGAGAAAAAGCCCGACTCCGAAGCCCGGCAGGCGGTGCTGAAAGAAGAACTGGAAACGGCGGGGGCGGCCCAGGACGCCGAGGTGGTCCGGCAGGCGCAGGCCCTGCTGGAACTGCTGAAGCAGCACGGGTTGGTCTCCGGCCCGTCCTACCAGGCCACGGTAAAGGGTTCCGGAGCTATCGCCCAGGGAGAAGGCGCGGTGGCCGCCGGCGCCGGTGGAGTAGCCGTGGGCGGGAACGTGACCGGCAGTACCATCATCACCGGCGACGGCAACGTGGTGGGCGATCACAGCCGTAGTGACGTGCGCGTCACGAAGGAGGAAGACGAATGAGCGATGAG
>JAOZPF010000078.1 GCA_029932895.1 Anaerolineae bacterium
TCTACATCGGCGACCGACTGGTCAATGATGTGCAACCCAAGGATCGGGACATCGCCATGGTCTTCCAGTCCTATGCTCTCTACCCCCACATGAGCGTCTATGACAACATGGCTTTTGGCCTGCGGCTGCGCAAGATCGACAAGCGGGAGATCGACCGCCGTGTGCGGGAGGCTGCCCAAATTCTGGGGATTGAGGAGCTTTTGGACCGCAAGCCCAAGCAACTATCGGGCGGTCAGCGGCAGCGCGTGGCGGTGGGGCGGGCCATCGTGCGCGAGCCCAACGTCTTTTTGATGGACGAGCCGCTCTCCAACCTGGACGCCAAGCTGCGCGTGCAGGCCCGCGCCGAGATCAGCAAGCTCCATCAACGGTTGGGTACTACCTTCATCTATGTCACGCACGACCAGGTGGAGGCTATGACGATGGGGACCCGCATCGCGGTGATGAACGCCGGTGTCCTGCAGCAGATAGACACGCCGCAGAATCTCTATGATTATCCGACCAACATCTTTGTCGCCGGCTTTATCGGCAGCCCGGCGATGAACTTTTTCGACGCCCAGTTGGTCGAGCGAGAGGGCCGGGTCTTTGTCGCCACAAAGGACTTTATGCTTCCCATTCCCGAGGATCGCCAGGCTGTCTACCGCCCTCATCTTGGCGAGAAGGTAGCCTTTGGCATCCGCCCGGAGGACGTGCACGACTCTGAATATATCCCGGCGGACATCAGCTCTGCGGTGGTAGAGGCCAAGGTGTCGGTGACCGAGTTGATGGGTAATGAGGTGGTCGTCTACCTGGAGACAGAGCACCACGAGTTCCTTGGTCGCTTCGACCCCCGTACTTCCGCCCACGTTGGCGGCACGGTGCCCGTGGCATTGAATATGGGTCGTATGCACATCTTTGATCGAGAGACGGAAGCTGCGATCCGGTAAAAGGGACGGTAAGGTTGCCCCTCTATGCCTTGGCTGCGAGTCCCTGCTTGAGGCGGGTGATGGCCTCGACCGGTGTGGGGTCCACTCCGTTCAGGAGCGCCAGATAGAGGCTGACATAGTCTCCCAGATGGATGAGGGAGAACATCTGGGCCAGGCGGCTCTCCCCGCGTGCCCAGATCTCTTCCGCCGTTATCCCTTCCTCTGCCAGGAGCTCGCCCGTGGCCTCCCAGCGAGCCCGTATGCGGTGATGGTCCAGGGAGGAGCGAAGGAGGAGCACCGTGGCCTGCTTCCGCACGTCCGGGGGGAGTCTGTACCCCACCACGGCATTGTGGTTCAGTTCGGGCAGTTCTTCCCACACGGCCCAATTCTTGCTGTTCTCGTTGAACTGCCCCTTCCAGCGCCGGGCAACGGCAGAGAGGAACCCGGCCCCATAGACCACCGGCAGGCGGCCATGTAGCCTTCTCGCCAGCCGCTTGGCCGGGTTGTTGGTTTCGGGGACTGTCTCTACCAGCTTGGTTCCCTCATACCTCATCGTGGCGACCGCGCTCTCCAGGTCGGTCCGGTAATCGGGAAGGTATCCCAGCCGGGAGAGCAGCCCCAGCAGCAGGGTAAAGGAATAGCCCAGGGCGGCCCGGGGGGGGCCGTGGTGGGCAAAGGACAGGAGGGGGATCTCCCTCTTCCGGGCTAGCGTCGCTAGCTTGCCGCCTGTCGTTATCGCCACCAGGCGGCACCCCCGTTTCTCCGCCAGGGCGAGTGCGGCAAGTGTCTCCTCCGTGTCGCCAGAGTGGCTAGAAGCGACCACCAGGCTATCTGGCCCGACGTGGGCTGGCAGGTGGTAACCGTTTACCGAGTGGATGGGCAGCGGGCAGGTATCAGCCACCAACCGCGCCAGGAGCGCGCCGCCGATAGCCGAGCCGCCCATGCCCAGGACTATCACCTGCCGCACCTGCTGGTAAGCGGGGGGGAGTGTCATCCTCTGCGCCATCTCCCATGCGCCGATGCACTGCTGCGGCAGTTCCCCTATCCGCTGCCGCATATTTCCCTTGTCCAGCTCCTCGTATACCGCCGCATCATCCAGATTGGACATTCTCTTTTCCTTGTCCGCCTGCTGCCTGCAGGCTCGTCTCATAGACCGCTCTGCGGCTCCACCCACAGAGCGCCGCCACCTCGCGGGCTGCCTGAGAGCGGCTCATCCCTCGGTCCAGCCGTTCCCGCAGCGCCTTCTGCACCCGCTCTTCATCCCATGCCGCTTCCGGTTCTGCTCCCCCGACGACCAGGGTGAACTCGCCACGGGGTGTCGCCGCGGCAAAGTACGCACGGGCCTGGGTGACTGTTCCCCGCCACACCTCCTCGAATTGCTTGGTCAGTTCCCGGCACACGGCCAGGGGGCGCTCTCCCCCCAGCACGGCCTCCAGGTCGCTCAAGGTGTGGGTCAGCCGGTGGGGGGCCTCGAAAAAGACCAGCGTCCATGGGAGTTGCGCCACCGCAGCCAGCGTTTTTCGGCGACGGGCCGGCTGGCGGGGGAGAAAGCCCAGGTAGAGGAAACGGTCCGTCGGCAGCCCGGAGACGACGAGAGCGGCGATGGGCGCGGAGGGGCCGGGCACGGGGACGACCCGGTGGTCATGAGCCAGCGCCGCCTGCACCAGCTCGTACCCGGGGTCGGAAAGCCCTGGCATACCCGCCTCCGAGATCAGCGCCACATCTCCCGCCTCCAGCGCTGCCAGCACCGTCCCTAGCTTTTGCATCTTGTTTCCCTCAAAGTAGCTAGTCATCGGCGTGGCGATGTCGTAGCGATCGAGCAGGATGCGCGCGTGACGGGTGTCCTCGGCGGCGATGAGGGTCACCTCTCCCAGCACGCGCAGGGCGCGCAGGGTGATGTCCTCCAGGTTGCCGATGGGAGTACCGACCAGGTAAAGAGTGGGCACAGCTTGTCTCCAGAGTCCCGTGTGAGAATTAGGGGGTGTGATAGGAGATGCCGCTCAGTAGTCCTTGCCGGTCGGAGAAGGCATCGCCGATCGCCAACCCGCCCTTGCGAATCTCGTAGCGGCGGATCTCTTTGGTGTGGTCGGAGCCGCGCATCTTGAGCACCACGATGGCGCGTTGGATGCTGCTCTCTACCTCGACATAGCGGAGGAGGATGATCGCGTCTACGGTGAAAGAGAGGCCGCCCTTCTCGGCTCTAGTGGCCTGGCTGCGCCGCTCCTCCCCCAGCAGCATGCTGGTCACGCCCTCCCGGCGCAGGCCGTTGACGACGCGCGTGTAAATTTGCCGCAGTTCGTGGTGGTCGGCGGTCAGGCGGTTAAAGTGAGTGACGCTGTCCAACACCACGCGCCGTATGTCCTGCTCCCGCAGCAGCCGGTTCAATGGGCTTTCGGGAATCTCCAGCCCGGCGATAAAGACCTCGGGTGAGGTGAACATCAGGTGCAGTTTCTTCTCCCGCTCCAGCGGCTCTAGGTCCCATCCCAGGGAAGTGGCGTCCCGGTAGAGGGAGGTGGGGAACTCTTCGAAAGAGATCATCAATCCCGGCTCGTTGGCCTGGGTCGCCCCGTGGAGCAGAAACTGCATCGCCAGAGATGTCTTGCCCGTGCCGGGTGCACCGCGCAACAGGGTGATGGAGCCCGGCAGCAGGCCACCGTGCAGCATCTCGTCCAGTTTCGGTATTCCGGTACTCACTCGCGCCTGGCTCACAGAACTCATCACGATACCTCCCTCATTCCCCCACTTTCCAAACGTGGACCAATGGCCGGTCATCATCGACCAGGGGTTCAAAGATGTAAAGCAGTCTGCGTTGGCGGTCAAAACTGGCTGTGCCCACGTGGTGCTTTTGCTGGGTGGAGTCGACGTGGTACAGGTAGGGGGCAGTGGACTGGTTGCGGACCAGCGTGGGCAGCAAGAGCACAACGGCTGCCAGGACCAAAGATCGTTTCATCCTACTGTTGCTCCTTGAAGCGGATGACCGCTTGAGGGCAGCGGGCTGGCAACTCTACTCGCACGGCGGCGGATAGAGGAGGATGGACGTGCTCGATGTCATAGTGGTGAAGCTGCACGTACCACACGTTTCCCTCTCCATTTGTCTCGCCGGGCAGCCGCACCGCCCATCCCGAATCCCCGTAGGCGAGGGCGGACCCGGAGAGCACGATCGTGTCTGTCACTGGCCCCCAGACGTGGACCGGGTAGCCGGTCAGTGATTCGCCGTCCCGGTCGGTCACCGTGCCGGCGATAAGGACCGCGCCGCACTGGGGCAGGAACGCGCTCTGCCCCGTCGTCACGGTGGCGGAAAAGGGCATGGCTGGCTGGGGGGTGGGCGTTGGTGTGAGCGGTTGCAGTGGAGTGGGGGTGAGAAAGGGGGACCGGGTCGGTGTGGCTGTGGGGGCGGGCGGTGCGGTGGGTGAGGGCGTGCGCCGGGGTGATGTTGGCGCTGGCGAAGGAGGTGCAGGGGGTGGGTAGGGGTTGAAGGGAACGGTGGGGTCGATGGCGATGATCGTTCCGAGCACCATAGTGATCCCTGTCGCCACCAGCAGCAACACCGTCAGCGCGCGCACCAGCCGATCTGACCGCGCTGGATGTTGCCTTCCGGCCTCCTCTCGCCGCTCCACTGCCCATCTCACGGCTCGTGGTTCATTGTGCACACCACGTACCCCAGCGAGCCGCTGGCATAGCCCGGGAGCTGGACGATGACCTCTTCCCCAACCTGCCGCCACGTCACCCCATCCGCCTCAGGGTACATGGCGAGAGGCTGCACCCGGATCTCCATCCGCTGGTACTGGACCGGGTTGCAGGCTTGCTCCCACGCTGCCTCGCTGCCGTATATGGCGTTATAGGTGGGATCGTCGCCCGCCGTAAGCCCGAACGCGCCGACGCCGGGGCATTCGACGCGGACGTGGTAACCGGGCAGCGGGTTCCCGTCCAGGTCCTCAAAGTCGCCGGCGACGCCGCTCCATTGACCGCCGTACTCGGGCCGGCGGTAAAAGACCTCGCAGGTGAAGGGGTAAGCGGAGCGGGTGACCCGGACCGTGGGCGTGGGAGTTGGCGGCCAAGTGGGGGTGATCGTGGGCGTCTTGGTCGGCGTGCGCGTGGGGGTCGGTGGCGAAGTGGGGGTGATTGTAGGTGTGTTGGTCGGTGTAAAGGTAGGGGGGAGCAGAGAGGCGGGAGTCGGCGACGGCCCCGCATGGGCGATCTCGGTGCCGCGTGGCGGGGGAAATGGGTTGAAGGCGACGTAGGGGTTGATGAGCACCACCAGGTAGCAGAGAAAGGAGAGGGCGGTCAGGAGAAGCAGCACCCCGCTCATCAGGTTCATGATCCCGTTTCTTCTCATCATTCGCCTCCTGATCACGGCTCCTGGCCGACGTACCGTATGATCGTCGCCCCGGCCCAGAGTGCCTCGCGCCATTCCTCGATCGCCTGGGTGCGCGCCCAGCGCAGGTCCTCGGGGCTCATCTCGCGGTTGGGGTCCCGTTCGACCACCTGCACGATGTGGAAGCCAAAGGGGCTCTCGATGATCGGGCTGATCTGTCCCGGCTGGAGGCTGAAGGCGGCCTCCTCGACCTCCGGTGACAACAACACGCCGCGGGGGAAAAAGCCCAGGTCCCCCCCCGCATCGCGCGTGTTCTCGTCCTGGGAATAGGTGCGAGCCAGTTCGGCAAAATCGGCCCCGGCCTGGAGTTGGGCCAGGATGCGCTCCGCCTCCTCCCGCGTGTCGACCAGGATGTGCCGGGCATGGACGTACTCGGCGGTGGTGGGCAGGTTGGCGGTGATGGCCTCCATCACCGCCGCGCCGATCAGCTCGGCGCGCAACTCGTCCCAGGCATCCTCGCGGCTCATTCCGTCCTGGTTCAGCCGCTCCTGGAAGGACTCTTCGCCTCCGATGTCGTTGATGATCTGCGCCAGGGCGGCATCGACCTGCTCATCGGTGACGGTGATGCCCATTCCGGCTGCTGCCTGCTCGACGAGTGCCTGCTCAATCATCACGTCGAGGACCCGCTCCCTGGCCTGGAGCAGGGTCTGTTGCCCCTCCTCGCTGGAGAGGTCTATGCCGGAGGGAACCAGCACCGCGGCCTGGTACTGGGCCACCTGCCGTTCATAGTCGGCCAGATAGATGGGCTGCCCATTCACCAGCGCTGCCAGCGGTTGGTCGGAGGTGGGGGTGGTGGCTGGAGCCGAGGGAAGCTCGGTGGGGGGAACGGGCTGGTCGGTGGTCGGCTGGCTGGCGGCTGGCGGCTGGGTTGGCGCTGGGGTCACTACCGGCACACAGGTAGGGAGCAGCAGCAGAGCGGCGACCAGAAGCCATTGCAGGCGTGTTTTCACGGTTTCCTCCGCGTGTCAGGAATAGAATCATTATACCCACGGCGTGGTTTTTGCGCAAGTCCGGCCTGGCGGCGTTCACTTGCCAAATCGCCAACTTTCTGTTACCATCCCCTCCGCTTGAGCAGTGATCGTTCGTTCGGCCTAGAGGAGGTTTCCTTGACACCCAGTTGGATCGTTCGCATCGTCACCGTGCAGCGGCGGCAGCGGCGGCGGGCACGGGCCAACAGCGGTCCCAACCGCTTTCTGCGACTCGTCGGTGTCTTTTTGCTGCTGACCGTCGCCGCCCAGGTGTTGGTCGTCTCTGGCGCTATCGGTTCCGTCGCCAGCGTCTATGCCTACTTTGTCAAGGACCTGCCCGAACCACAGGATATCGAGTTCGCCGAGGAGAGCTTTGAAACCACCCGTATCTATGACCGGACCGGACAGGTGCTCCTGTGGGAGATCATCGACCCCAACGCCGGGGACCGGGTGTGGGTGCCGTTGGACCAGGTGCCGGATGACCTGCGTTGCGCCACTATCGCCATCGAGGACCGCACTTTTTGGGAGAACCCGGGTATCAACACGCGCGGTATAGCCCGCGCTTTTATCTCCAACCTGCGCGGCGAGCAGATTCAGGGTGGGTCATCCATCACCCAGCAGTTGATCAAGAATGTCCTCATTGATCCAGAGGAGCGGGTCGTGGGGGCCGAGGGCCCCGGCTTCCAGGACTATGCTCGCAAGATCAAGGAGTGGATTCTGGCGCTCGAGATTACCCGTCGCTACGACAAGGAGCAGATCCTCGAGTGGTACCTGAACACCAACTTTTATGGGAACCTGGCCTATGGGATCGAAGCGGCGGCCCAGGTCTATTTTGGCAAGCATGTCGGTGAACTGACACTGGCCGAGGCGGCGACGCTGGCGGCAATCCCCCAATACCCTGGTCAGAATCCCTTTGACAACCCGATCGCCGCCCGTCAGCGGCAGAACCTGGTGTTGGACCAGATGCTCCTGCAGGGCTGTATCACCAGTGAGCAGGCCGAGGCGGCCAAGGTGGAGCCGTGGCACCTGGCCTCGCCGGCGGAGCAGTTTGACTTTTTGGCCCCTCATTTCTCCGTCTACGTGCGCAATCAATTGGAGCAGATGCCCGAGGTCGGGCCCGACCTACTGTACCGCGGCGGCCTGCGGGTCTGGACCACGTTGGACTATGACTTGCAGCAGCAGGCAGAGTGCGTGGCCCGGGCCCAGATTCGCCGTCTCTCCGGTGAGGACCCCCAGGTCGTAGAGGATGAGGCGCTGGCCCAGGGATGCGAGGCGGCCCAGTACCTGTATCCCATTAGTAACCCCGGGAGGGACCACAACGTCTCCAACAGCGCCGTGGTGGTATTGCGGCCCAGCACCGGCGAGATTCTGGCGATGGTGGGAAGCCTGGATTACTGGGACGAATCGATCGACGGTCACTATAACGCTGCCTTGGGGCTGCGTCAGCCCGGTTCCTCCTTCAAACCGTTCACCTATGTCACCCTTTTATCGCAGGGATACAGCGCCGCGTCGCTTTTCTGGGACGTGCGAACAGCGTTCGAGCAGCCGGGGCAGCCTCCTTACGTACCAGAGAACTATGACCGCAAGTACCACGGCCCGGTGCGGCTGCGGATCGCCCTGGCCAACTCGTATAATATCCCCGCCGTGGCTGCCCTGCAGCTCGCCGGTGTGGATAACACCATCCGCACCGCCCATCGTATGGGGATCAACAGCCTCGACCGCGGACTAGAGTTCTATGGCCTCAGCCTGACCCTGGGAGGCGGCGAGGTGCGGTTGCTGGATATGGCCTACGCCTACAGCGTCTTTGCCAATATGGGCACGATGGCTGGTCAGCCGATCCCGCCGGAGCGGCTGCGCCCTGGCTACCGGGAGCTAGACCCGGTGGCGATCCTGCGGGTGGAGGACCGTGATGGGAACGTGCTCTATGAGTATGACGAACCGCAGCGGACCGAGGTTCTCGACCCGCGGCTGGCCTACCTGATGGACAATATTCTCTCCGACCGCAACGCCCGCTGCCAGGCTTTTGGTTGCCCCAACGCATTGGAACTCTCCAACGACCGCCCGGTGGCGGCCAAGACCGGCTCCACCAACGACTGGCGAGATGCCTGGACCATTGGTTTCACCCCGCAACTCGTCACCGGGGTTTGGGTGGGCAACTCCGACGGCAGCGAGATGGAGGACATTCCCGGTTCACTGGGCGCGGCTCCCATTTGGCACGCGGTGATGGAATATGCCCTGCGGGATGAAGAGATCCAGCCGTTTTACCGGCCCGAGGGGCTGGAGGAGCGGCAGATCTGCGCCGTCTCCGGCCTTTTGCCCACCGAGCACTGTCCCCTGACGACAGAGCTCTTTATCCCCGGCACCGAACCCACCGAGCACTGCGCCATTCACCAGCTCTTTCGCGTCAACCGGGAGACGGGACGGCTGTGTACGGTCTTTACGCCGCCGGAATTGTGCGAGGAACATGTCTTTGAAGTCTACCCGCCGGAGGCAGCCGACTGGCTGGAGAGTCTGCCGGAGGACCGGCGTCCCCCTACACCGCCCACCGAGTACGACACCATCTACGGCGGCAACCTGGAGGATGCCGAGGTCTCGATCACCTCGCCCCCCCCATACGCCTACGTCTCTGGCCGCATCACGGTCACCGGGAATGCCCGTGGCGGGGATTTTGCCTTCTACCGGCTCGCCTTCGGCGAGGGGTTGAACCCCACCGAGTGGGTCCAGATCGGGCCGGACCACGGCAACCAGGTGGATCGGAATGTGCTCGAGTACTGGGACCTGAGCGGGCTGGACGGCCTGTACAGTTTGCAACTGACCGTCGTCGATCACAGTCAGGCGTTGCGCCAGTTCACGGTTCAGGTGACGGTGGACAATGTCGCGCCGACCATCGAGCTGACCTACCCGCCGGAGGGCAAGGATTACATCTTTGGGCAGGACGAGTGGGTCAATATCAACGCCGAGGTGACGGACAACTATGCCATTGGGCGGGTCGAGTTTTACCGCAACGACGAGGAGGAACCATTTGCCGTGCGAACCGTGCCCCCCTACAACGTCAACTGGGTGATTGGTGAGTTGGGCGAGCAAAAGTTCCGCGCTATTGTCTATGATGGGGCGGGCAACCAGACCGAGTCGGAACCTGTCACGATTCGAGTGAAGCGGGAGGAGGACCAATAGAGCGGTCCGCCGATTTGACACCTAGTTAACCTTGTGTTATCATTGCCCGGCGTGCGCCTTGGGGGGCGTGCGTTTCGGTTCAGTTGTCTGTGAAAGTGAGGTTAGCGAACCATCAGGAGAAGACGTCCTAAAAAGTTCCGGAAGGACCTACACGCGATCTATCGCGTCAACCACCAGATCAACGCTCCGGAAGTACGGTTGATTGGACCTAACCGGGAGCACGTCGGCGTTGTCTCCCTGCGCGAGGCCCTGATTCGAGCGGAAGAAGCCAACCTGGACCTTGTCGAGGTCTCTCCCAACGCCGACCCGCCGGTGGCTCGTATTATGGACTATCACAAGTTCATCTACGAGCAGGCCAAGAAGGAGCGGGAGACACGCAAGACGCAAAAGCAGGTCGAGGTCAAAGAGATCCGCTTCCGGCCCAAGACCGACGAACAGGACCGCTCCATCAAGGTGAGACAGGCCCGCAACTGGTTAGAGGAAGGGATGAAGGTCAAGGTCCGTATCCGCTTCCGGGGCCGGGAGATCACTTACCCGGAGTTGGCGCAGCAGCAATTGCGCGAGGTGGCCGAAGAGTTGGCGGACGTGGCTGTGGTGGAGCACACGCCGAATCTGGAAGGACGAACGATGCTGATGATCCTGGCGCCAAAAAAGTAGCGCCATATTTGGAGAGTAGAACGTGCCAAAAATCAAGACTCACAAATCGACTTCCAAGCGCTTCCGCCTCTCAAAGGGAGGGAAGGGCAAGTTGATGCGCACCAAGCAGGGCAAGTCCCACTTCCGACGCCGGAAATCCAAGCGGACCAAGCGGTTGTTCGACGAGATGATTCCTGTCCAGGGAAAGGGCATAGAGCGTCGCGTGCGCCGTCTGGCACCGTATCTGAAGGAGAAATAGGCCGTGAGAGTCAAAGGGGGAACGAGGACGCGATATCGCCACAAGAAGATATTGCGGCAGACCAAAGGATACTATGGCACGCGCCACAGTCTCTGGCGCAGGGCTAACGAGGCGTGGCTCAAGGCGCAGTGGTATGCGTACCGGGATCGGCGGAACCGGAGGCGGAGTCTCAGGCGGCTGTGGATCGCCCGCATCAATGCGGCGGCCCGGTTGAACGGTCTCTCCTACAGCCGCTTCATCTACGGCCTCAAACAGGCCGGCGTGGCGCTGGACCGCAAGATCCTGGCCGACATCGCTGTGCGCGACCCGGAGACTTTTGCTCGTATCGCCGAGGTGGCGAAGGAAGCGATGTAGAGATAACCTCTCACCAGAGGAGGAGCGAGAGAGCGAGGGGCGCAACCCCTCGCTCTTTCTGTATCCGCGGCAGGGCAAGCCCCTACGTGCGCGTGTTACTCGCTGGCGGTAGGGAGGCGCCTATGTGTGCGCCCGCAACGCGGAAGGCGGTTCTCTCAGCCGCACGCTCAGCCCAGAGCGTCGCTGTACCACTT
>JAOZPF010000334.1 GCA_029932895.1 Anaerolineae bacterium
ACGTCGACGCTCCCCGCACCCTCCGCCAACGGCACCAGCAGGTTGAACCCGCCCCGTGGGTCCAGTACCAGAACGCGCGCCCCAGGCCGCATTCGGTATGGCAACGATGTCAGCAGACAGTCGAGCAGCGGCCGCAATGCGGGCGGGTCGGAGACACGGGTGATGGGGGAGAGGTTGTCCCCGTCCACGAACAAACCCCGCTGAGGAGGAGGCTGGCCCGGACAGGCAAACCCCTGGCCCGGCAGACTACGGATGGCCGTCGCCTCCACCACATCGACCCGCGAGAAGCCGTTCCACGCCCGGAAGAGAAGCCGGGCATCCGGGTACTGGAGAGCATAGCTGAGGCTCTTGTAAGGGGAGAGGCCAAGCTCCAGGAACGAGGGGAGGTGGAACGATGTGCAGAGCAGCGCCAGGGCGACGGCAGCCTGGGGGATGAGAGGCCAGCCCCGGGTGATATGCTTCAGGCTGAAAGAGAGGGCCGCGAGGCCAGCCAGGCCAGCGGTGAGGAGAACGACCCCCTCCCCTCCCACCAACGCTGGCGCGGCGACAGCTACGAGACAGCCGATGGCCGATCCAGCCAGGTTGGCGGCATAGGTCCGACCAGCCGCCTCGGGCCGGGCAGCCAAGAGCAACCCCACCGCCATCCCAGCGCAGAGAAAGGGGGTGGAGAGGGCCAGGTAGTGCAGCGCCAGCACTCCCCACTGCCGGGGGTCGAGGGCGACCTGGAAGGAGTCAAAAGGAAGCAGTTGGGTGAGAACATAAGAGCCGATTGCCGTCAGAGCGAACCCCCAGGCAAGCGCGACCAGCGTGCGAGTGGGGCGGCGCGCCAGACCAGGGGCCAGGTTGAGGATGGTGCCGCTGGCGGCGGAGCCTAGCAATGCCAGGCTGACCGTCATAAAGGCAAAGTGGTAGAACTGGGCGACGGAAAAGAGACGGGTGAGGTTGACCTCCAAGGCCAGCGCTGCCGCAGAGAGGAAAAATAGTCCCAAGATTCCACCCCCCGAACGCGAAACCACCGGGCGGGTCGCATTCACCATCGAGGGCAAGACGATAGCCGCACCTCCCGCAGCCGCACTCTCCACAGCACGGGCCGAGGCTATTCGTCAAACTAGAGGTCTTCGGGACGCCGGAGGGCGGCTCCCTCGTAAAGATAGAAAAGCGCTAGCGAATCCGACACGCCGTTGGCGATCCGCCGGGCCACCTGGGCGGCCACGTCCACGCGGCGCACTCCTCCGGTCTCGGTGGGACACAGCACCGCTATCTCTTCCTCGTCCGTGCCGTGAACGATCCATTCCCCGCCATAGTGGCGGCGGAACATCTCACCCAGGAAAGCGGTCCACAGGACCTGGAGGGCATGGGGTGGTGACGGTTCCCGCTCGATCCACTCGTCCAGCAGTTGCAGAGCCGTCGCGTCGTAGCGGACCGTGGTGCCGGCGAACTCGGCCAGCTCAGCCAGCGCCTGCTCCGCCAGCTCGACCAGATTTCGCGCCCTTTGTGGGTCCAGGAACTTGGCCGCTTTATCCCCCATTTTCCTGCCTCCTGTCCCTTGCCCTCTGCCTATTCCCAGTATAGCACGGCCCAGAGGAGCGGTCAACTCTTTCCCGGCCGTCGGGGCCGCATCCGACCATCTCTCTAGTTACAGCGACTGAAATCACACCCAACAAGCCCGGACGAAGCAACCTCCAGCGTCTATACCCGCACCGAGCGTCCGATCCAAGAGGCGTTGGGAAAACCGCTCGCCGGACGGACCGCTTCCGTCATCCCCCACCGGCCGAGTACGGTGCAGCACGCCGATGCGGTGTCGGTGATAGGGGACAGCCAGATCATCGAGCGCGGCACCCACCAAGGGCTGTTGGCGCAGGGTGGCAAGTACCGGGACCCATGTTCCGGGGCAACGGCGGAAAGGGCAACTGCTCCGCTAGGCGAGCCGCTTGTGCGCCTGCCACGTCTGTTGCAGCTTCCTGACCCCGATGGTCGGCAGGAGCCAGACTGGGTAGAGCGCCTCGGCGGTCGTGTAGCCGGTGAACCAGAGCGAGAGGGCAAAGAGGCCAAAAGCCGCGAACCACGCCAAGTCCCAATTGCGGCTGAGCGCCAGCATCAGCGCGGCGACCAGCAATCCCATCGCCGTCTCCCATGGGTAGAGCATCCCCAGGATGCCCAAGATAGCCGCCATACCCTGCCCGCCCCGTCCACGGAGGAAGGGGCTATAGTCGTGGCCCAGCACCGCGCAGGCTCCGGAGACGCGCACCACCCAGGCCGGCTCCCCCAGCCGCTGCGCCAGGACTACGGCCATCGCCCCCTTGCCCACGTCCACCAGACCGACGAGCACCCCCGCCGCTGGCCCTATACTGCAAAAGGTATTCCTGGCCCCGGCGTTCCCGTCGCCCACAGTGCGGATATCCACCCCAGCGACGGCGCGGGCGACGATGGCCGCCGTGGGCAAGGCCCCCAGCAGAAACGCCCCCAGGAACACGGCCCACGACTGAGCGGTCATCGCGCACCTCCTTTACCCGCCCGAGATGACCGACACCAGTTTGATCTCGTCGTCTGCTTCCAACACCGTGTCCTCGGTCAGCAATCGGCCATCGCGGACAGCCAGCACCGTCTCTGGGATCAACCCCACCTTCTCCACAGCCCGGCGAACCGTCATCCGCCCTTCGAGTTCCCACTCCTTGTCGCGGTGCTTGATCCTCATTCCTCCCTCCGTCATGATGATTTTATGCCAGAAGGCGCAGGTGTGCAAGTGGGGGGGAGAAAGGGTGTTCGAAGCAGAAGGAGGCATTCGCATCAACCCCCGGAACGAGCGAAGCT
>JAOZPF010000335.1 GCA_029932895.1 Anaerolineae bacterium
TCCGGGCCAGGTTGGTACGCGCGTCGAACATGGTCATCACCAGCCCACGGACCAGCAGACCCGGGTTCAACGCCCGTCGCACCAGGTCGACGGTGCGGACCAACTGTGAGAGCCCCTCCAGGGCCAGGTACTCACACTGAACAGGGATAATGACCCCGTTTCTAGCCGCCGTCAATCCATTGACGGTCAGGATCCCCAAGCTGGGCGGGCAGTCGATCAGCACATAGTCATACCGCGCGCCCACCCCACTCAGCGTCCACTCCAGTCGTCGCTCCCGAGCCAGCATCCCCACCAACTCGACCGTCGCCCCGGCTAGTTGCGCCGAACTGGGCACCAGGTCCAGGCGGACCCGGTTTGTCAGCCTGGTCACCTGCTCCAATGGCACCTCCCGCACCAGGGCGTCATAGATAGATAGTTCCAGCTCGCTTCGATCCACCCCTAGGCTGGCTGTCGCGTTGGCCTGCGGATCGACGTCCACCAACAGGACCCGGTAGCCCCAGTGAGCCAGGTAGGCCGCCAGGTTGACAGCGGTCGTGGTCTTGCCCACGCCGCCCTTCTGATTGGCAAAAGCATAGATGATCGACATCGCCGGTCCTATGCGCAGAGCGCCTGGCAGCGGAGTAGGTCCGCCGCCATAACCTTTTCCCTCAGCCCGCGCCGCTCGACGGATGCCGCCGCGACACAATTCGCCAGCCACGCTGCCTGATAGGGCCCCTCTCCCTGCCAGAGGCGGGCGAAAAAGACCGCCGCAAAGATATCCCCCGCCCCTGTGGGGTCGACCTCCAGCGCCGGGAAGCCAGGAATGGCCCAACGCTGGCCCCTCGCGTAAAGGGTGCATCCGGCCGCCCCCCGGGTGACGACCAGTACGGGGGCGATGGTCGCCCACGAAGCGACGAGCGACTCGTCCCCTTCCACATCCTCCTCACTCAACACCACCGCACTGGCCTCTTGCAAGAGCAATCCGGCATCCTGCCACTCTGCCCGCCGGACGCGCCCTTTCTCATCCCAGCACCGCATCCAGCCCTGGGGCGTCAGGCCCAGAAACACACCTGGAAAAAGAGAGGCCAGGTCCGGGCTGCACTCGCCCGCCACCGGCCCCAGGTGAACCACACCAGCCCGCCGCCAAGCGGGAGGGACGAGTTCTGGTGTCAACGGGGCAGCGACTGTTCTAACGGTCTGGATCCGCCCCGCAGGTGTATATCGGTTGTCAAAGGTGGTCGCCACCGGCGAGTCCACCCGCAGCACGCGGGCACCCTCCAGGCTGCTGACCAATTCCTCCGGGCCACTGGTGATCACCCCTGTCGCCAGTCCCATCGCCAGCGCCGTGCGGGCGGCGTAGGCAGCGGTTCCACCGACCGCCCACCCGCCCCCCGCTATCCGATCCCGGGTGACGTGCCCGATCACCAGGTAATCCAGGTCATCCGAGTCGGTCATGGGCATCGCAGACGTATGGTAGCACATCATCGGAGGAAGGTCAACCCGGCAGGGGCAAAGCCGGCGCAAGCCCATCCTTTCCGGCTGAGGCCTCCACTCTATCCTGAGCGCCATCCACCGCCCGAGGCCATCAAGCAATCCCCCCCGCTTATGGGGGGGGATTGAGAGGGGACAAATGAAAGAGGCCTATCAGCCTCTAGAGCGGGATGATCGTGACGCGGCGGTGCCCTCCGGTTCCCTCGCTCTCCGTGTGCACATCCGTCCGCTCACGCAGCGCCAGGTGAACGATACGCCGCTCGTACGCGGGCATCGGCTCCAGGACAACCTTGCGCCCACTATTGACCGCCCGTTCCGCCATCCTCTCCGCCAGACGGCGCAGGTTGGCCTCGCGGTGCTGCTTGTATCCCTCCACGTCCACTACCAGGTTGACCCAATCTGAGGACTGTTGTCTCACAATGAGACGGACGATGCGCTGGAGGGAAGCCAGCGTCTCTCCCTTGCGCCCGACGAGTGCGTCCACCCCCCGTCCGTGCACGTCCAGCACCAGCGGGCCCTCTTCCTCACCGGGAGCGGGTTCCGCACGGCGGACGCGAATGTCGGCGTCAAAGCCCATCCGCTCCAGCAGATCAGCCAGGACGGAGCGGGCGATGGTCTCACCAGCGCTCGCTTCCTCGGGCGGGGCAGGCGCTGGCTGAGAAACGGTCTCCGGCTCAGGAGCTGGAGGAGAGAGCGACGGCTCTGGGGGGGAGGAGGGCGTCAACCGCACACGGGCCGGCCGGCTGCCAATTCCAAACATCCCCCGGCTCCCCTCGTCCAACACCTCCACCTCCACTTGCTCACGAGACAATCCCAGCGCGGTCAATCCCGCCGCGACCGCCGCCTCCACATCCGAGCCAGCAAAGACCTTTTTCTCTTCCACTGCGTTACTCCTTCTTTCCCCCACCGTCCCGCTGGCGCCGGACGACGAGGTACTGGATCATCGTCACCAGGTTCGAGATGACAAAATAGATCGAGAGGCCCGAGGCATAGCTGATGGAGATAAAACCAAACATCAGCGGCATCATTATCTGCATCTGCTTGTTCGTCGCCGCAGTGCGCTCGTCCGCGGAGGGGACAGGTGGCGTCAGGATCTTTTGGGAAAGCCAGGAAGTGACCACCACCAGCACCGGCAGGATGTAGTACGGGTCCCGCTGCCCTAGATCCAGCCAGAGGAAGGTGCTCTGAAGAGGGATCAAGCTGGTAAGGGAGGGAATGGAGGAATAGACGTTCTGCGAGAGCCGCAATAGGTCCAGCGGGTTGACAGCCAGAACACGCATAATGGCCTGGTAAAGGCCGAACATGATGGGAAGCTGAACCACCAGTGGGAGGCACC
>JAOZPF010000336.1:0-2370 GCA_029932895.1 Anaerolineae bacterium
AGGCGGCGATGGTAAAGAGCCGCTGGTCGCTGCCGTCGCCGGACTGCTGCTAAAACAGCTCGCCGACCAGGCTGTCGCAGCAACCGGGCCATGCGGCCCCAACATCTCTCCGTGGCGAGCCTCCTGGCGACCTGGAGCGGGCCGCTGGTCGGGGCTGCTCGACGGTGCAGGAGGTATGAGATGAAACAAACCTTTACCATCACCCTTGACGGCATCGAGTACCCTGTGGTTGCCGAGGGCGATACGGTCACCGTCAATGGCCGCCCCTTCTCTGTCGAAGTCACCGACGACGGCACAGTACTGGTGGATGGCATTGCCTATGCCGTTCAAATCGCTGAGAAGGGCGTCATCATTGAGAACGAGTCTCTTCCTCTTCAGGTCAGCGGGCTGGCGATGACAGCCTCCCCCACCCCAGCGACGGGCACCGCGCCCGCCGCCATCGAGGCCGGCGCTGGCGCGGTGCTGGCAATTATGCCCGGCAAGATCGTGCGCGTAATGGTCGAGGTCGGTCAGGAGGTGCAGGAAGGGGACCCGGTCTGCGTGCTAGAAGCGATGAAGATGGAGAACGAGCTGCACGCTCGCCAGAGCGGGACGGTGCAGGCCGTCCACATCCAGCCCGGTGATGACGTGGAGAAGGACCAGGTGTTGATCGAGATCGAGTGAGCGGAGCGGACAAACAAGCAGGCGCGGCATGCCGCGCCTGCTTGTTTCTGTCAGTGGGTATCACTCCCACCAGAAATAGATCAGCGCATCTCCTGTCCACTCAAAGTACTCGACTACAACGGTGTGATTCCCCGCCTCCAAGTACTTTTCGCCACAGTAATGCAACCCATTGGTCAGGTGCCACTCGTCCACCACCAGGTCGCCGTCCACCCACACCCGCCCTCCGTCATCAATCATGACACAAAAGCGGTAAGTATCCGGGTGATCAAAGGCCAATGTCTGCGTCCAGCGCACAGAAAAGTTATCCACCCCGATCCCCGGCAGCGGCGAACCCGCCCCCCACTCGAAGCCGATCCAGGGCGCATCCGACTCTGCCGCCGCCGGCTCCAACAGGTAAGAGTTGTTATAGTAAACACCGTGCCACACCCCCGTGGGCGCCGGGGATTCCGTAGGCGTCGGCGTGACCGTCTCGGTGGGCGGGGTGACCCGCTCCCACCAAAAGTACGCTTTCGCCACCTGAATGCGGTCATAGTACTCAACCCGAATGTCGTGGCTTCCCGCCCCCAGTGTCCTATCAGCACTGAACGTGCGCAGAGAGCCATCGTGCCACTGGTCGATAATCAGCACATTGTCCACCCACACCCGCACCCCGTCGTCCACGCGGGCGTAAAAGCGGTACGTCCCTCCAGCAAAGGTAGCACTGCGGGTCCAGCGCACGGAAAAACCATCCGCCGCCACACCGGGCATTGGCGCTCCCCAACCCCAGTTAAAGTTGATGCTGGCGTCGTACCGCGTGCCGCAGGGCGGGTCGGTCATGGTGAGATTGTTATAGTACTGCCCGTACCAGTTGCCGGTCGGCTGAGGCGGGGGAGTATAAGGCGGGGGCGCATAGCCAGGAATGAGCAACCGCTGCCCGACCCAAATATAGTTGATGTTGTAGAGGCCGTTGGCCTGCGCGATAGCCCATATACTCACGCCGTAGTGAGCGGCGATCATGCTCAACGTCTCTCCGGGTTGCACAACGTGGATTGTTCCCGTCGTCCCGGCGGTGTTGACGACCAGCCGCTGGCCCACATAGATAAAGTTTGGATTGATGATGTTGTTATCCCGCGCCAGTGCCCACACATTCACACCATAATAGCGAGCGATGCCTGAAAGCGTCTCCCCAGGCCGGACAATGTGGATAATGGTTGAGGATGTCGACGGAGCTGCGCGGGGAGCAGCAAGAGCGATGGGAGCCAAAGTGATGGAGAGAGCGACCACGACCATGCCAACTAAAATGGACCACCTTCTCTTCATTTTTCCCCTCCTCCCGACCTGCCCGGTCAGATGGGCTGTAACGGAATCCCTTCCTACACCTGTTAGTATACACTGCAAAGTGCAATGATGTCAAGAGGTCTGATTGCAGTCGAGTTCGAGGTGCAACGCACTTTGCAGATACGACGTACCCCGGATGGAATTGAACTCTAGCCGGGTTGTCGCACGAGAGGAAAGCGCACAACTAGGTCAGAATGCTCTGCAGCCGCATCGCCAATCCCATATCCCCGCTGACTCTGATCTTGCCCTGCATAAAGGCACTCATAGCATTTAACTCTCCAGCAGAGAGCGCCAGGAAATCTTGGGCAGTCATCGAGACGGTCATATCGGGCTCGGCAGCGACTCCCTCCTCCACGCCAACGCTTCCATCAGCGATCTTTACCGTCCATT
>JAOZPF010000336.1:2380-2800 GCA_029932895.1 Anaerolineae bacterium
TACGCCGTTCAGACCCTCGATGCGTGCGGAATCAAGCCGGGCGATATTGTCCATAATCTCCTGCACAGACCCATAGGCCATCGTCGTCCCTCCCTCGATAGATTTCACCTGCTCAGGAGTATAGTAGAAAGCCCAACCCCTGTCAAAAGAGACCGCGCACCATCAACAAGAGTCCAAACAGCGTCAGCGGGATACCGACCACGGCGCCCACGACCGTAAAGGTGACGATCACGCCTATGAATACCAGAGCCGCGCCCAGGACAACTGCGACCAACCGCCCGGTCATCCCAAGGATGAACGTCAGCAGTCTCCAGAGAGCGACAAAGGGCCATAAGAACCAACGTGTCTTCTTTTCCTGCTCCATATTCCACCCCCTTCCAGCAGTCCAAGTATACCACCACTGCCGCTAACGCGCACCCC
>JAOZPF010000079.1 GCA_029932895.1 Anaerolineae bacterium
CTACAATAGGAGCAGGACGCAAAGATGCTCTCATTGCAGCCCAGGTCCAGCGAAGCGATGCCGACCTGTGGTCGGCCTTTTGCTTTCCGGGGCACTAGACCGAGGAGGCCAACGATGCACTCACCGAACTATGCTCGCTCGCTCTCTTGCCGGGAGGCATGTCATGCCGCTCAATAATGACTGTCGCTTTATCGGCAACATCACCCACCCACCACACTTCCGACGCATTAGCCGCTCCCAGCTCCCTTTTCTTCGCCTCTATCTGGCGGTGGATGACGGGCGGGATGGCACTTGCTATCTACGGGTCGTCGCTTATGGCGATGTAGCCCTGCAGAGTTACCCCTACCTCCAGGCCGGGTCCAAGATTATGGTGCAGGCCCGTTACCGCCAGCGCAGACGGCGAGATAATGACGAGGTGGTGCACGAGTTCGTGGCGGACCAGATTCTCTTTATTGACAAAATAGACTGGGAGGGAGGGGAGAGGGCACAGGCGCGGTCGTTGGCGGCGGATGGTGTCGTGCTGCGGGAGAATCTGTAGGCGCGGGCCTACGGTGGGGTGATGTTCTCCCACCTCACTGCCCTAGTTCCCAACGTGAAGGCTTCTTGCAAGGCTGTGGGGTGTTTCTCGATCGCGCCGCGGGCGTCGATGCCGCCGTAGAGGAGTTCGGCCCAGTAGTCGGCCTCGTAGAGGCTCAAGAATCCCCTGACCGTTCTGACGGCGCCATCGAAGGTGGGGTGATCCTCTCCGCCAGAGCTGATGAACACCCCCCGCCGCCGGGCGTGGCCGGCGGGAGTGGGGGGCAGTGGTCTCTTGAGCAGGAATTTGCGCGCCCACTGGCACTGCGCCCGGTCGATCATGGCTTTGACCTGAGCGGGGAGGTTCCAGAAAAAGAGCGGCGCGGCTAGCACGATGACGTCGGCGGCGATGAGCCGGGCCTGCACATCCTGGTAGTCGTCATGGATGATGCACTGCCCGTCCTCCCAGCATCC
Source organism: Anaerolineae bacterium (assembly GCA_029932895.1). Taxonomy (GTDB): domain Bacteria; phylum Chloroflexota; class Anaerolineae; order B4-G1; family DUEL01; genus JAOZPF01. The sequence continues at coordinate 991 of JAOZPF010000079.1, forward strand.
ATCGCAGGCAGCGCAACCAGTCACCTGGAGTCTGGACGCGACGACCTTTTCCGTCGTCGCCCCGGCGCTTTGCGCCCCAATCAGGAACCGGTCCAGCAGCGTTTCAGTGTTTCCACCGCGCCGCGGGCTGCCGGCGATGCCGAGAACGCGGACCGTCATCGCTGCTCCCCAAGCTCAGTGGACCAGTTTGAGGGCCAGGTCGGCCGTCGTCAGTGGCTTGACTTTGTGGGCGATCTCGGTCAGTCGCCCTTGCTCGTCAATGGCAAAGTGGCTGCGAATGATTCCCTCATACGTCTTGCCGTACATCCGTCTCTCACCCCAGGCCCCGTAGGCTTTGGCTACCAGGTGGTCGGGGTCGGAGAGCAGGATGAAGGGGAGGTTGTGCTTCTCGCGGAACCTCACCAGGCGGGCAGGCGGGTCGGGGCTGATGCCGATGACCACGCCGTCCCCCGCCTCGATCTCGGGATAGACGTCGCGGACGGCACAGGCCTGCTTGGTGCAGCCGGGGGTGTTGGCCTTGGGGTAGAAGTAGAGGATGACCTTTTTGCCCCTCAAGTCGGAGAGGCGGACGGTTTTGCCGTCGTCGGCTGTGAGGCTAAAATCTGGCGCTAGGGCTCCTTTCTCTAGCATGTTTCACCTCCTGCGTCATTCTACCACGTCCGGCCGGCAACGCCAACAGAGAACCCGCCCCTCGGCTTGCCGAAAAAGCCCGGTCGCGTATAATCACGCCGGAGGGAAAAATGGCTCAGAAAGCAATCCAAGACTATTACCCTGACGACCTGGCGTGGTGCTATGGCTGCGGGCGGCTGAACGAGCACGGCCTGCAGATCAAGAGCTACTGGAATGGTGAGGAGACAATCGCCGTCTACACGCCCAAACCGTACCACATTGCCATCCCTGGCTATGTCTATGGCGGGCTGATCGCCTCGCTGATCGATTGTCATTCCACGGGAACGGCCTCTGCCGCGGCGTATCGGGCCGAGGGGCGAGAGATGGGTACCGAGCCGCCGTTGCGCTTTGTGACGGCCTCTCTGCACGTCGATTACCTGCGCCCGACGCCGCTGGGCGTGGAGTTGGAGGTGCGCGGGCGGGTCAAAGAGATCAAAGGGCGCAAGGTCGTGGTCACGACGACGCTCTCGGCCAAGGGAGAGGTCTGTGCCCGTGGCGAGGTGGTCTGCGTGCAGATGCCGGAGAACCTGATGCCCAAAGGGTGATAATAATTACGCTTTTTGACAAATTTTCTGTGGTGTGATAGAATCCCAGGTAGTGGGAGGTAAAATATGCAAGAGACACGACAGAGGATTCTCGAGATTATAAAGTTGCACGGCCAGTCGACCGTGGACGAGTTGAGCCACGAGCTTGGCTTGACGGCAGTGACCATCCGCCACCATCTAGAAATCCTGCGCAGCAAGGGGCTGGTAGCGCCGCCCAAGGCCCTGCGCAAGGGGGGGCCGGGACGTCCGCAGCACGTCTATCGCTTGGCCGACGAGGCGGACGAGCTCTTTCCCAAGAGTTACGACCGTCTTGCCGGGGCGGTGTTGGCCGAGTTGAGCGAGCGACTGTCGCCGAATGAGATGGAGGGCCTGCTGGATCAGGTCGCGAGGCGGCTGGTCGACGAAGCGAAACTCCCCCCGGACCAAAGCCCCGCCGAGCGGCTGAACTCTACCCTGGAATTCCTCAACAAGGTGGGATACCTGGCTTCCCTGGAGCCAGGGCCGGAGAGCAGGATGGGTATTCGGATCGCCAACTGCCCTTACGGACGGGTGGCGCGCAACCACCCCGAGGTCTGCGAGGTTGGCAGGCGAATGATCGCCCAGTTGGTGGGGGTAGATCACGCACAGGTCGAGCGCATTACCGAGGAATCGGGACGCTGCCTTTACCTGTTTCCCTTTGGCTAATCTGTCCGATTATCCCCAACAGCTCGGAGGCCAGCCGCGTTCTCAGCGGCGTTGAGAAGATGTGGGCTTGCCACAGGGGAGGGGTATCGTTCTCTTCCCTGTGACCTCTTTTGGCAGGACGCTGTAGTCTCCCCTGTGTTGATATCCTTATGATTAGAAGGAGCGGGGGAGGTTTTGCTCAGGCGGCGCGGTTCGTTCGCCGTCCTTTCGATACAAAACCGAGAAACTGATCGGGTATGGGGTTGAAAACAACGTTGGTCTATCCCGGCATCGCCGGGCGCGGGTGGAACTCGCTGAAGCAGGGGATGGAGGCAGGCTGGATCTCGCACGGCCTGGCATCGATCAGCGCGGCGGCCAAAGCGCAGGGGTTCGAGGTCGATCTGATCGACCTGCGGGCCTTGTCGAGTTGGGATCACTACCGGGAGGTGCTGGCGGAGCGGGACCCGGACGTGATCGGCGTGACGATGATGAGTGTGGACTATAACCCGGCTCGCCGGGCGATCAGCATCGCCAAAGAAGTCAAGCCGGACGTGGTCACCATCATCGGCGGTCCCCACGTGACCATTGCCGTTCAAGATAGCTTGCGCATTCCCCACGTGGACTATTTGGTGCTCCACGAAGCGGAGATCACTTTTCCCCGGTTGTTGCAGGCCATAGATGAGGGTCGCCCACCGCAGGAGCGGGTGCTCCGTGGTGAGGTACCAGACCTCGATGCGATTCCCTTTAGCGACCGGGCTCTCTTCCTCGACGAGTGGAAAAAGTGGGGCTATGACCTGGATTCGCCCGAAGTCCCCTTTGTCCCCGAACTGCCACCTCCCTTTGTCACCGTCATCGCCGGGCGGGGCTGCATCTACAACTGCGCTTTCTGCAAGCCGGGGGAGGACTATCTCTTTGGCAAGCGGACCCGCCGCCGCAGTGTCGAGAACGTCATCGCCGAGATCCGTATGCTCGTCGAGCAGTACCACATCGCCTCCTTCATGTTTCACGATGATTGCCTGACGGAGGACCGGGAGTGGGTGATGGCGTTCACCGAGCGGTACATCGCCGAGGGGTTCACCATGCCCTTTTTCTGCCAGAGCCGGACCGACATCATTGTCAAGAACGAGGACATGGTGGAGCGGATGGTCCGGGCGGGGCTGCGGGGCTATTTTATCGGTTTCGAGAGCGGCAGCGACCGGGTGCTCAAGTTCATCCGCAAGGGCACGACGGTGGCGCAGAACCGGGAGGCGGCCCGTATCTGCAGGAAGCACGGTGTCGCTATCTGGGCCAACTATATGATGGGCCTTCCCACCGAGACGCGGGACGAGGTGCTGGAGACAGTGCGCATGGTGAAAGAGATCGACCCCGACTATTACAGCCCGGCCTTTTTCACCCCGCATCCCGGCACCGACCTGTATGATTTTGTGGTGGAGCACGACCTGAGCCGTATCACCGATTACGACTCTTACCGCCGCAACCCCACCGAACCCAAGATCCGAGGCCAAGATTACGAGTTCCTCAAGTGGGCAATGGCCGAGAGCCAGCGCCGCAAGCCGGTCAACGCTTTCAAGCGCTGGGTTGGCCACCAGGCGAGGCGCGTGCGGCACCTTACCCCAGCCAAGGTGATGCGCAAGTTGGGTCTGGCTAGTTCAGCCCACTAGGTGTAGCCAGCGCCCCAGGACACAGCCCTGGGGCGTCGTGATGTGGCAACCTGTCCGCTTTCTGTCCGCGGGATGTCGGGCAGCGCAGGCGCGGAGGATGTATGCTGTGGTCGCGCTGGTCAGCATAACGCGCGGTGCGGGTCGCGTCCGGCCTGTTGGTAGGGCAGGCGCATGTTTGGGGGAACTGTCTTTGTGATGGTCATTCGGCACTCGCAACACCTGGCTGCGGCGGATGAATCCCGCCGCCTGGGTCAGGTCCCGTCATTTATGCGGAACCGTTGTGTCCAGCCAGCAAAACTTGCGATTGCCCTAAACACCCCAACCTGGGTAGTAGGGGCGCACCTGTGTGTGCGCCCATCATAGGCAGGCCATATTCTGTCTCCACCGCCGGTCAAAAAAATGCGATTGCTCTAGCCCGTTGGAGTATATCCTTGCCAATCCATCTCCTTTGTGGCATAATGCCCCCTGCATTGTGCCACAGAGGAGGTCTTGTTATGAGTAAATGTATCGGCGTCCGCCGGGAGGACAAGTCGGTCTGGGAACGGCGCACGCCCATCGTACCGGAGGACGCGCGCCGATTGTCTGAGGAACACGGTCTCCAGGTCGTCATCCAGCCCTCTCCTATCCGCGTCTTTGGGGATGAGGAGTACGCCACTGTCGCCCAGGTGCAGGAGGACCTCTCCACTTGTGACGTTGTCTTTGCCGTCAAAGAGGTCCCACCCCAGCTTCTCCTGCCTGCCAAGACTTATGTCTACTTTGCCCACGTCATCAAGGGCCAACCCTACAACATGCCAATGCTCAGGCGACTGCTAGAGCTGGGTTGCACGCTGATCGACTATGAAAAGGTGACCGATGAGCGGGGCCGGCGGCTCATCTTTTTCGGACGGCACGCCGGTCAGGCTGGGATACTGGATACACTCAACGCGCTGGGCCGTCGGCTGGAGGGGGAGGGGATTCCCAATCCTTTTGCCGCTATTGGGCAGGCTCACACCTACCCCAACCTGGAAGCTGCCCGTCAGACGCTGCGGGCGGCTGGAGAGCGGATCCGCGGCGAGGGGCTGCCTGCCGGTCTGGCCCCCCTGGTAGTCGGCTTTGCCGGCTATGGCAATGTCTCCCAGGGGGCACAGGAGCTATTTGACCTGCTGCCCCATCAGGAGGTGGCCCCGGGCGAGTTGGAATCTCTGTTCCAGCAGGAACCTGATTCTCACACGCTTTACAAAGTAGTCTTCAAAGAGGAACATATGGTGGAGCCGGTCGCGCCCGGTAGCCGCTTTGTGTTGCAAGAGTACTATGACCACCCAGAAAAGTACCGCTCGATCTTTGCCAGCTATCTCCCCTACCTGACGGTCCTTGTCAACGGCATCTATTGGGAGACCCGCTACCCCCGCCTGGTGACCAAGGCCGCTCTGCGCGACCTCTTTGCCGCTCCGCAGAAACCACGCCTGCGTGTCATTGGCGATATCAGTTGCGACATCGAGGGTGCGATCGAGTGCACCGTCCGCTGCACCGAGCCGGGTGACCCGGTCTTTGTCTACAATCCCCTCACCGGTCAGGCCAGCGATGGCTTTGCAGGAGAGGGAGTAGCGGTGCTGGCGGTCGATATTCTTCCCAGCCAATTGCCGCGCGAGGCATCGGAGTACTTTAGCGGCGTGCTGATGCGATATATTCCGGCTATTGCTCAGGCCGACTACACCGTGCCCTTTGAGGAACTGGCCCTGCCGCCCGAGATCAAGCGGGCGGTGATTGTCTACCGGGGCGCGCTGGCACCCGATTATCGCTACCTGGAGCGGTATCTGGAGAAGGAGCGGTAGGGCGGCAGGTTGGTCACAGATCAGTAACTCACACGGAGGTTTACAGATATGAAGCGAGTTCTCGTTTTCGGCGCGGGGCTGGTCGCCCGCCCGCTGGTCCGTTATCTGCTCGACCAGCCGGATTTCCACGTCACGGTCGCCAGCCGGACGGTGAGCAAAGCCCAGGCATTGGTGGGGGAGCGGCCCAACGGGCGCGCTCTCTCTTTTGACATCGCCAGCGGTGGGGACACGCTGGGCGCGCTGGTGGCTGAGGCCGACCTTGCGGTCAGCCTGCTGCCCTATGTCTACCACGTGCGCGTGGCCGAGCAGTGTGTCCGCCACCGCCGCCACCTGGTGACGACCTCCTACGTCAAGGAGGAGATGCGGGCGCTGGACAGAGCGGCACGGGAGGCGGGGGTTATCCTGCTCAACGAGTCCGGCCTGGACCCCGGCATCGACCATATGTCGGCCAAGCGCATCATCGACCGCGTCCACGGCGGCGGCGGGGAGGTGGTCAGCTTTCGCTCCTACTGCGGCGGTCTGCCCGCCCCCGACGCCAACGACAACCCGCTGGGTTACAAGTTCTCCTGGAGCCCCCGCGGCGTGGTGTTGGCCGGGCGTAACGACGCTCGCTACTTGGAGAACGGGCGCACGGTGGAGGTCCCCAATGAGCGCCTGTTCGCCACCCACTTTCTCACCTGGATCGAGGGGTTGGGCGATTTTGAGGCCTATCCCAACCGTGATTCCCTGCCCTACATCGACCTGTACAGTATCCCGGAGACGGGTACGATGTACCGGGGCACGCTGCGCAACCTGGGTTGGTGCGACGTGATGCAAAAGCTGAACGAACTGGGCTACTTTGGCCTGGAGGAGCAGGCGGACCTGCCAGGCAAGAGTTTGCGCCAGGTGATGGCCGAGCGCATCGCTTGGGATGGGACGGGCGATCTGCAAACGGCACTGGCTGCATACCTCAATGTCGCTCCCAACTCTGGGGTGATGATGGTGCTGGAGTGGTTGGGACTGCTGGAGGACGCGCCCGTGCAGGGTGAGACGACGCTGCTGGACGTGCTGGCCAATCAGATGCTCCCCCGGATGGGTTACCGCGCGGGCGAGCGGGATATGGTGATCCTGGCCCACGACTTTGTCGCCCGTTACGCCGACCGCAGTGAGCATATCCTCTCCACCCTGATCGACTTTGGTATCCCCGGCGGCGACACCGCGATGGCGCGCACGGTGGGACTGCCGGCGGCTATCGCGGCGCGCCTGATCCTAGAGGGCGAAATCAGACTGACCGGTGTTCATATCCCGGTCCTTCCCGAGATCTATGAGCCCGTGCTGAGCGAGCTGACGCGGCTGGGGATCAGGATGGAGGAAAAGACCGAGCCGCTGGAGGGATAAGGTTGGGCAGCTACGACGGTCCGGGCGGCTCTTGTCGGCCCGGTCATTGGGGCGACCGCGGATGGTCGCCCCTGTTGCTTCTCCTGCTCCTTCTGGTCGCCTGTGCCGCCCCCACGTCACCCCTGCCCACACCTGCGCCCACATCTTGTCCGTCCCCTGCGCTCCTGACGGCTGCGGATGTGCACGCGGCCGATGGCGAGCGGACGGCGGCGGAGGCGACGTTGCGGGAAGCGACCGCGCTGTGTCCGACCGACCCCGCCCCTTTCCTGCGCCTGGCCCGTCTCTATCTGGATTGGAACCGGTTGCAGGAGGGGCTGGAGGCGGTGGACGAAGCGCGGCGGTTGGGGAGCCCGCCTGTGCTGGTCGAGCCGCTGCGGGTGGCCCTCTACGCCGGGTTGGGCGACTGGGAACAGGTGCTCGCGCACGGGGGGGCGGCGCTGACCCTCGATCCCGGTGACATCGAGACGCAGCGGTGCGTGGCCCAGGGGTATGTGGAGCTAGGCCGCGTCGAGGAGGCGCGGGCGGCCTATCGGGCCCTGCTCGAGCGTGTGCCTGACGATGACTCCGCCCACGAACGGCTGGGCGCTCTCTTGCTTCTCTCCGACCCCGCCGCGGCGCTGCCGCACCTGCGTGTAGCAGGCACAGGGCTGGCCTCCGACCTGGTCGCTGTGCTGGCGCAGGAGGGGAATGACCCCGCCTACCGCCTGACGCTGGCGGGACAGGCCTGCCTGCTGCACGACGAGCCGGCGCTGGCTGCCCTGTTCCTGGGACGTGCGGTGGCCCACAACCCGGCCTACGCCGACGCCCGCGTCCTCCTGGGCCAGTCGTTGGACCGGCTGGGCCGGCCGGAGGAGGCCCTGGTCCATTTGGAAGAGGCGGCGCGCCTGGCCCCTCGCTCGGCCCTGGCCCAATCACTGCTGGGGCTGCACGAGCTGGAGGCTGGCGACCCCGCCGCGGCTCGGCCTCACCTGGAGGCTGCCTACGAGCTGGGCCCCGACAACCCCGCTTTCAGCCTTCACATGGCCTATCTCTGGGCTGACCTGGGGAGGTACGATGCGGCGGAGGTCTGGTTGCGGGAGGCCACCCGGCTGGCGCCGGATGACCCCGTCGTGTGGGAGGCAGCGGCCCGCTTTGCCCTGGACCGTGGCCTGAGGCAGCAGGGGTTGGAGATGGCATTGACCCTGGCCCACCTGGTTCCAGGCAGCGCCGTATCTCACGACCTGGCGGGGTGGGCCGAGTTCCTGGTCGGTCATTATCCCATTGCCGCAAGGGTTCTGGAGGAGGCGGTGGAGCAGGACCCCACCCTCGCCGCGGCCTGGTATCACCTGGGGCAGGTCTATGCCTACCAGGGACGGGTGGAGGAAGCGCGGGCGGCGCTCACGCGGGCGGCGGACCTCAACACCGACCCCCGCCTGCGGCTAGAGATCGAGCGGGCGCTGGGGGCGATCGCCGGCGGGCGATAGACGCTATGGGCCTTCTCGTGTCTGGCGGTAGACGTAAAGGACGCGTTGCAAGGCCGTCAGGATGGTGCCGATAGCGAGGACCCACAGGGCCACTGTTGGGTAGCCCAGAACCAACCCGGCGATCAGTATGACCGCTCGCTCCAGTCGGGTCAGGATACCCACCTTGCAGGTGATGCCCAACCCCTCTGCCCGCGCCCTGGTGTAACTCACCATAGTCGCGCCGGTCAGAGCGACAAAGGCCAGAATCACCTCGGTGGTAGCTCCTTGCTGCAGGTAGTGGATTGCTAGTCCGAGCAGCAGAGCGGCCTCCGAAACGCGGTCCAGGGTCGAATCGAGAAAAGCCCCAAAGCGGCTCTTGGCGTGCGCGACGCGGGCCATCGCCCCGTCGAGGGCGTCCAGGGGGGCGACGACAGCCAGTAGCCACCCTCCCAGGTTCAGGCGGCCGCTCGCCAGCACGCCTGCCACACCGACGGTGAGCAGGGAGCCCAGGAGAGTCAGCGTGTTGGGGTGCAGCCCCAGCCGTCCCAGCGCGCGGCCGATGGGATAGGTGATGACCTGAGCCGTGTAGCGTGCCCAGTCGGTGAACGTATCGTGGTGTGGTCGCTCCTGAGCCTTGTGCAATCTGGCCTTTTCCACCTGCGCTTTTTCCACCTGTGCCTCCTCAGGGTGCTGTCTCTGCGTTCTCTCCGACGATAAAGGCCTCCACTGCCCGGCGGGCCTCGTCGTCGGTGACCTGCACCGGCGGCGATTTCATAAAATATGAGGATGGGGCCAGTATCGCCCCGCTCAGTTTCCGGTCGAGGGCCAGTTTGCAGCAACGGATGGCGTCGATCAGAACCCCGGCCGAGTTGGGACTGTCCCACACCTCTAGCTTCAACTCCATGTTCAATGGCAGATCGCCAAAGGTGGTGCCCTCGATGCGAATGTGGCACCACTTGCGGTCGGTCAGCCACTCCACATAGTCGGACGGTCCGACGTGGATGTTTCCAGGCGGCATCTCATAGTCCAACTGGCTGGTGACGGAGGTGGTTTTAGAGATCTTTTTCGACTCCAGCCGCTCCCGCTCCAGCATATTGTAAAAGTCCATGTTGCCGCCAAAGTTGAGCTGATAAGTGCGATCGATCCGCACCCCGCGATCGCGCATCAGGCGGGTCAGCACGCGGTGGACGATAGTGGCTCCCACCTGGCTCTTGACATCGTCACCGATGACGGGCAGGCCGCGCTCGGCAAACCGCTGCTGCCAGTATGGTTCACGGGCGATAAAGACGGGGATGCCGTTGACCAGGCCGCAGCCGGCTTCCATGATCTGCTCAATGTACCATTTGCTTGCCATCTCGCTGCCCACGGGGATCAGATTGACCACCACGTCGGTGTGGGTCTCTTTCAGGATGCGGACAATGTCGGCCGTGGGGCCTGGGGCTTTGGTGATGACCTGCTTGAGATATTTGCCCAAGCCGTCGTGGGTCATACCACGGCTGACGGGCACGTCCAGCCGGGGTACCTCGCAGAAACGGGCTGTGTTGTTGGGGGGGGCAAAGATGGCCTCGGAGAGGTCCTTGCCCACCTTTTCGACGTTGATGTCAAAGGCGGCGGTGAACTC
>JAOZPF010000080.1:0-5685 GCA_029932895.1 Anaerolineae bacterium
GGGGGAGGGGAGGTGGGTCTGGGTTGTGGCGGTTTTTGGGGCGGCGGGGTGGGGGGAGCGGAATGTTGTTTGCCCGGCGATGGCGGTGTCGTCTCCTCTGCCAGCGCGGCCTCGATAAAGGCCAGTTCCAACGGCAACTGGGGCTGCCAGGCCGCTTTGGCCTCGACCGCCGCCTGGTTAAAGAGGCGCACGGCGCGGGTCAACTGGCGGGGGTCGAAGCGGTCTGCCTGCGCGCGGAACGTCTCCCGGAGGCCGTCGGGGACCTGCAGGGGGATTGTGGTAGCGCCCAAGCGGGTCAGCAAAAGCCCGCGCAGGTGGGCCACCACCTGCCGAGCGAACTGTCGTGGGTCTGCCCCCCGGTCGACGGCCTCGCCGATCAGCGCCAGCCCTCTCGCCACGTCGTTTGCTCCCAACGCATCGACGAGGTCATCCACGCTCTCTTCCTCGCCGGTGCCCAGCGCGGTCCGCACCACATCGACGGTGATCCCGCCCTCGGCGTAGGCGGCCAGTTGGTCGAGCAGACTCTCGGCGTCCCGCATACTGCCGGTGGCCTGCCGGGCGATGAGAGCAAGCGCCTCGTGGTCGGCCTGGATCCCTTCCCCTTCCGCCAATCGCTCCAGCCGAGTGACGATGTCGGTGAGCGGAATGCGGCGAAAGTCGAACCGTTGGCAGCGGGAAACCACGGTGGCTGGAATCTTCTGGGGATCGGTGGTCGCCAGGACAAAGATGGCGTGGGGCGGCGGCTCCTCCAGGGTCTTGAGCAGGGCGTTGAAGGCGGCGTTGGAGAGCATGTGCACCTCGTCGATGACATAGACCTTGTAGCGGGCCTCGTTGGGCCGATAACCGACCCGCTCCCGCAGTTCCCGCACATCGTCCACGCCGGTGTTGGAGGCGGCGTCGATCTCGATCAGGTCCATCAGCCGCCCCTCGTTGACCGCCTGGCAGATGGCGCAATGGTTGCAGGGCCGGTTGGCGGGATCCTCGTCCAGGCAATTGACTGCTTTGGCGAGGAGGCGGGCGGTGGTCGTCTTGCCGGTGCCGCGGGGGCCGGTAAATAGGTAGGCGTGGTGGACGCGGTCGGTGGTGAGGGCGTTGTGCAGTGTCCGTACCACGTGTTCCTGCCCCACGACCTCCTCAAAGGTCTTGGGCCGCCACTTGCGGTACAGTGCCTGCGTCATCTTTTGCCTCCTGGAAATAGTCTAACATCGAACGCCGGTTCACGCAACTGGGCAGGGTGGCGTCACGGTCAAGAGGGTCCCCCGCCGTCCTCCCCGTGCCACCGGTGGAGTGCTGCCTGTGCTTTCTCCAACTCTCCCTCCACGCCCAGCTCTTGGAATATCGCCGCGGCCTGCTCCAACTCCTCGCGGCCTCCGTGTCCCATCGCGGAGAGGGCGAGACCGCGTTCATAGAGGCTCTTGCCCAATTCCAGCCTATTCCCCACCGTCGCCAGCGTCTCGACGCTGTGCTGCAGGCGGCTGACCGCCTCCTCCGGCCGGCCGGCGGCGCGGTCGACTTGGCCCAGCACGCGGTAGGCAATCCCCTCCTGTTCCCGGTTGCCGACCCCCTGCGCGATTTCCAGGGCGCGGCTGGCGTGTTCCGTGGCCTCTGCTGTATCGCCCAGCTCCAGGTTCACCTCGGCCAAGAGTTTGTGCGCGTCGAACAGAGCGCCCTTGTCGCCGATCTCGGCAAACAACCCAACTGCCTCGCCGAGATAGTCGAGGGCCTGGTCGTGGTTCCCCAAAGCCTGGTGCACTTCTCCCAGGTTGACATAGACGTCGGCGATCCCCAGCAGGTCACCGATCTCTTTTCTGATCTGCAGGCTCTGCTCGTACTGCTCCACAGCGCGCAGATAATCACCCAGGGTATAGGCGATGACGCCCAGGTTGTTGTAGCACATTGCCGTGCCGTATGTATCGCCTATCCGCTGGCTGATCTCTAGGCTGCGGCGGAAGGTCTGGCCCGCCAGGTCATAGTCGGACTGGCTCCAATGCACCACCGCCAGATTGTTGAGCGACCCGCTCAGCCGGTAGAGGTCCCCCATTCCCTCCTGCATCTCGATGCAACTTTGGAAGTGGGCGATTGCCTGAGGATAGTTCCCCATACGCCAGTAGATGGAGCCGAGGTTGTGTTCCAGGGATGCTCTGGCCCGGCGTCCCTTTTCCTCATTCAGATTATCCGCCACGGCCAGTCCTTTCTCACACCACTCTAGCGCTTCCTCGTAGGCCGTTCTGCGCATCGCTACCCAGCCCATATCGCCATAGATACGCGCCAGTTCGACCGTCTCCCGATGGTCGCCCAGGGTAGCGCGGGCCTGGTCGAGATAGTGCCGGGCCTCTTCATACTGGCCCTGCAACTCCAGTGTTCGCGCCATCTTGCGCTGCACGTCTGCCGTGCGAACCACGGTGGGGGGGTGGTGGGCCAGTACCTGTTGGTAGTTCTCCATCGCCTTGTCGTACTGGCCAATGAGCCGGTAGACGTCGCCCAGTGATTCGTACACCCGATAGGCGTCTTTATGCTCTGCGCCGAGGGAGAGGGCCTGCTCATAATGGGCGATGGCGGCCTCGTTTGCGTACTGCTCCTTTGCCTTGTCTCCAGCTTTGACCAAGTAATCCCAACTTTTCATCTTGTCACCGCTCCGGGTGTAATGATAGGCGAGGAGTTCATAGACCTCCTCCAGCGTGTCCGGGTACGTCTGTTCCAGGTACTCGCCCACCCGATGGTGCAAAGTCCGGCGGTGGGCATAGAGCAGGCTCTCGTAGGCCACTTCCTGGGTGATGATGTGTTTAAAGATATACTCCCAGTCGGGTGCCGGGCGGTCCAGCGGCGTCAGGTCGAGCGCGCTTAGCTGGTTCAGGTTCTCCCGCAGTCTGGCGGGGGTGATCGGCACGGGGTAGATCCCCTGCAGCGTGCGGTACTTGAACGTCCGTCCGATGACCGAGGCGACCTTGACCGTCAGTTTGCTGCTCTCGTCCAGGCGGTCGATACGGCTCATCACCAGGGTCTGGATGCTATCGGGGATCATTGCCTGGGCGAGGTCGCCGACCAACTCGTATCCTCCCCCTTTGGCTGGTGACAGGTATCCCTGGTCGACCAGCGAGTTGACCACCTCCTCGACGAAAAAGGGGTTCACGCGCGGTTCGCCGCGCAGCACCTGTTCCCGCAGCGGCGCGGGCACTTCTGGCAGGCCCAGCCTGGAGCGGACCAATTGCAGCGCATCCTCGGCTGGCAGATCGGTCAGCGCGATCTCGTGGTAGTGGTCGTATCGCTTCCACTCGTTCAGCTCGATCGTGGGCCGGTGCACCGCCGCCAGGAGAATGGGGTGGTCGGCTACATTGCGCCCCACATAGTTCAGCATCTCCAGAGAGATGGCGTCGATCCAGTGGACATCCTCAAAGACGAGCAGGAGGGGAGAGCCGTGGTGAGCCTGATAGCGCAGCAGGGCTAGAGTGATGTCAAAGGTGCGTTGTTTGCGCAGTTGCCCGTCCAGGGAAGCGGTCAGCTCGTTATCGGGGACCGCCAGCCCGAGCAGTTGGGCGATGATCGGCACCCAGTCGGCGAGGGCGGGATCGACCATTACCATTTTGCGCTTGATTTTGAGCATCTTGTCGCGGCGCGATTCTCCGTCTGCGCTCAAGCCGAAGAAACTGCCAAAGAACTCGATCCACGGGAGATATGGTGACTGGGAGCCGTAAGAGAGGCAGTTTCCCCCGGCGACCTCCATTCCATGCGCGCGGCCCAGGGACACCAACTCTTCTACCAGGCGGCTCTTGCCGACACCGGCCTCGCCGTTGATGACTAGAAGCTGTCCCTGGCCTGCCGACGCCTGGCTGACGATATCCTGCAGCCGTTTCAGCTCCTGGTCCCGCCCGACGATGGGTAGCTTGTGGCGGTGGGCTGCTTCCTCTTTCTCGTCCCACGCCTTGGCTTCTTCCCGCATGCCCAGGGTACGGCAGACGGACACCGGCTCCCGTTTGCCCTTCACGCGAATGGGGGGGAGAGGCTGGCAGACGAAAGTCTCCTGAACGCGGTGGGCAGTGTCCTGGTCGATGAGGATCTCGCCCGGCGCGGCTGCCTGCATCAACCGTGCCGAGAGGTTTACCACATCTCCCATCACGGTGTACTCTCGGCGCCGCTCCGAACCGACATCGCCAGCAAAGACATAGCCGCAGGCCACGCCGACCCGTTGTCCAGTAATGAAGGAGAGCTCTTCCGATTCGGCGACCTCTCGTTGGATCGCCAGGGCACATCCCAGCGCCCGCTCCTCGTCGTCCTCGTGAGTCACCGGAGCGCCAAAGATGAGGTGCAGCAGGTTGCCCTTGTCCCCGGTGCTGATGCGGTTCAGCCGTCCGCCGTAGCGGTGGGTGATGGATTGGATGGCGGCAAAGTAACGTTGCAGCTTGCGCCCCGCCTGCGGGTCCTCGTCGTAGGCCAGTCCGGCAAAGTTGACGAACAGGCTGACTACCCTGCGGTGCTCACCCACGAACTGGCGTTGCCCCTCCACGATCTGCTCATACACCGTCGGGGGCAGGAACGGCACCAGCCGTTCGATCACATCTCCCACCATCGCATCGTCCGGTGCGGGCCGGGCGGCGGCTTCCCCCGCTGCTGCCTCCACCTCCTGCGCCAACCCTCTGACCAGGAGGAACTTCCCCTCCCGTTCCTCGCCGACGAGGATGCCCGACTTGGCGACATCTGGCACACACTCTCCGTCCAGCACGACCTCGCCAGCGGTAGCGTGTTTTTCCGCCTGACTCATCCGGTCGAGGGGGTGGCCGGCCAAGACGTACTCCAGTCCCTCCTGTTGGCTGCCCATATACAGCAGCAGCACCGACCCGGCGCTGATGCCGATCTTCATTCGTAGGGCAAAGACCCCGCCCCGTGTCTCGACCGCCTGGAATGAGGTCATCTCTCTCTGCATCGCCAACCCGCAGGCGCAGGCGCGCAGGATGCCCGGTTCGCCATTGTCAAATTGGCAGGTGATGGCATCGCCGCCGAACTTGATCACCTGCCCGCCATAGCTCCGCACTAGGTCGATCATCACCGTGAAATAGTCGTTGAGCACGCGGGTCAGTTCCTCGGCTCCCTCTTTGCCCAGTTGGGCCAGGCTTTCGGACATGGCGGTAAAGCCAGAGACATCGGCAAAGAGCAGGACGGCGCGCATCCGCCGTTCTCGTTCCAGCAGCGGGGTGGAGGAATCGGCCATGATTTCACGGATGATGAAATCAGGGACGTATGCGCCAACGGAGCGCAAGAGGGTCTGCTTCTCTGTCATCGGTTATCCGCCTGATCGAGGGTCGCCCGCTTGCACGACCGACTCTGGCGACCATTGTACCCTATTTCTCCCAGAGTTCAAAGGGGAGTTGGAAATCAAGTCCTAACCGGGTCACCGCCCGAAGTCTCGATTTCGAGAGGAGTAGAGGCTTTAGCCGGAGAGAGATGGAGCTTTAGCCGGAGAGAGAGGGGGCTTTGGCCGGAGAGAGAGGGGGCTGGCTCATTGTGGGCCAGCCCCCTGTGTTGGTGATGGTCGGCGCTGTTACTTGTAACTCCTGAGGACGAGCGGCAGGTGGACTGGTCCTGGTGGGGTGTGGAAGCGGATACCCATCCGCGAACGGATGCCCATCCGCGAGAAGTGGTTGACCTTGCCGATGACCAGCCAGTCTGCGGGGTCGATAAAGACGTCGTCCA
>JAOZPF010000080.1:5695-10763 GCA_029932895.1 Anaerolineae bacterium
GGGGGTGCTGTCCGCCGGGTGGGTGGGGGCGGGGAGGGGGGCGGGGGGGATGTGGAAGATGAGGCTCACCGACTTGCGAAAGTTGCCGCTGATGCGGTTGCCCCAGCGGTCACGGGCCTCCAGTTCGTAGGCAAAACCGACCAACTGTTGGGCGCCCGGTAGAGCGACCCTGGGCGTGGCACACACCTCCGCCGTTCCCGTAACCGGCATCGCACCGGCGGGAATCTCGATCACCGAATCGGGCAGGTTGCCCTGTGAGGGCAGGGTGAACCGCTGGAACCGGGAGGGGTCAAAGGTCCAGCATTGGGTGTCTGGCAGTCCTTCATTCCCTCGCCACAGCACCAGCGCAGGGCCATCGCCGGAGGTGTTGCCCACCTCGACCGTTGCCTCCTGGCTGGAGTAGTAGGCATTGTTGGACGGGTCCTCGTAGACTGCCCAGAGGTGCCAGGAAGTGTTGGATGCCACCGGCAGTTGGTATCCTGAAGCGATGCTCCCGATGGCCTGGCTGGAGCTGCCGTCGTCGGCCCAGCCAAAGACCAGGATGGATGCGTTGGCGTCCACAACGCCGGGCGGAAAGACGTCCAGACCGCCGTGAAGGATGACCTCCTGTATCACTCGCGGCCGGAAGAATAGGTCGATGGGATTGTCGGCCTCCGCGCTCCACATTTGAGGCTGGGGCGGGAAGTAATTATCCGCCAGGTAAGGTGACAGATAGGCCCCCACGCGGTAGTCTCCTGCCGCCACCGGCATCGTATAGACGCCGCTTTCGTTGGTCATGGCCTCGAAGGCAAGTCCATCGCTGCTGGTGCCCTCCACTCCCTCGGCAAAGACCAGGGTGTAGGAGACGGGAGTTCCTTCGGCCCAGACGGTGCCGGTGATCACCTCGTCCAGCCGGATGAGGTGCAGAACCTGCTCTATGTCCGTCTCCCCTGGACATATGGGTATCTGATAGCTGGGGTAGGCCGGATCGACGACATAGCCGGTAGCCGGGTCCACCCCCACCCCCAACGTCCAGGTGACGGTCGTGGTCTCGGGCATCGGGATGCGCAGTTCATAGGTCTCTTTACCGGGCCAGACATAGTCCTCCACCCAGACCCCGTCGGGGTTGTTGGCATAGACCACGGCCTCGACCTCCGCGGTGATCATCGCACTGTCCACCAGATAGCCGTGGATCGTCGTGTCAGCGTGCATCAAGTGCAAGCGCACGTCTGCGGTCGTCTGACCGATGCCGACATAGACCTCCTGGGGCAGGTCGGGGCCGGGCATGTACCCATCTGACACTATCCATACATCCAGCGTATAGCTCACCCCACCGGTCACACGCAACTCGAATGTGCCGCCCTGTACATAGTCCGCATCAACCGTCCAGCAGCCATTGTTGTTGCAGCGATCGGCAAAAACGACGGCATCCACGTCGCTGATGATACCGTCCCAGCGGTCGACAAGCCGGCCGCGGATGGTGCCGTCGCGGGGACGGAGGTAGAAATTCACGTTATTTGCTGTCTCTCCCGGGCCGAGGTATCCTTCCCGGTAGGTGGGCGGGAGGAGGACATAGTCTTCCTCTTGCCGTGGTGAGAGGGCTGGGCCGCCGTACCAGTAGCCAGGGAGCAGATTCAAGCTGTAGCTTCCGCCGCTGGCCGTCTCTGTGACGACCCAGTCGCCCTCATCGGTCCAGGCTGTCATCTCCACGCTGTCCAACCCCTGCCCAGTGGGGGAGACGACTACCCGCCCGCTGACCTGGGCCGAGCGGTCCTGTTGAGAGCGCAGCCTGATCTCGCCTAGGTCGATATGTGGCTGATCCACTTGGACGAGCATGCCGTTCTCTGGCGGAGGGAGGAACCCGCTTGCCTGGTCCACCCAGAACCAGATGCGGTAGGTGCCGGGGATTGCCATCACGTTGAAGGAACCGGTCGGGTCCACCGGGGCGCTAAAGCACTGCCCCTCGTCGGTGCAGAGATCGACCCCGCAGGTGTCGGTCAGAGGGGGATCGCCGAACGGGTTCAACACGGTCCCCATGACATCGTAGTAGGTAACTCGCGGGACGGTGAAGAAGGCGGTCTCGGTCACTGCCAGCGTTGGGGTAAAGGGGAAATAAACCCACTGTTCCCAGTCGGGGTCAAAGAACCAGTCGGCGCTGGCGTAAGCTGGCTCCACGCCCACCTTCCACAGACCGCCGCCCAGGTAGAGCTCATAGGTGCCGCTGAACGGGTTGGTGCGCGTAAAAGCCCACTGGGCGCCGTCCACCTGGTAAGCATACACCATGCCGTCACCAACTGGCGCTCCGTCGTCATAGCGCACTGTGCCGGTGAGTAGTTTGTTGTGCATAACCGGTTGCAGATAGTAGGTGCCGCTGAACACCTCGTCGGGAGTGGCGAGGGAGAAAGTGGCGGAGAGCGGCGCTTCCCAGTCGATCAGCAACTCCCCGCCGAGGAAGAACTCTAGGTGGGATAGTGTGCCGGTGATGGGCCAGTGGAAGGCGAAATCACCATTATCGTCAGTCGTCGTCCAATCATCAACGGTCCAGTCGTCGGTGCGGACCCGCACATCGACCCCCGGCACGGGGCAGTCGGGGCAGACGGAGCCGGGCGGGAAGCGCACGGTGCCAGTGATGTTGGACGTTGGCAGGGTGATGGTGACGAATTCGGTGGCGTTTGCGGAGTACCAACTCCCCGCTGTGACGTCGAACTCATAGATCTCGGAGTGGCCGTACCCCGGCGGGCTCCATGGAGGTTCGGATTGGATAAAGTAGTGACCGACCGGCATCCCGCCGAAGCGGAAAGGCTTGTCATCCCCCTGGGTGGACCAGAATGTCTCGTCTGCGGCCCAGTAGCTCTGGTCGTCATTCCACATATCCACCCAGGCCGACGCGCGGCTGCCCTCGGGGGTCTCGACGACCCCCACGATGCGCGGGTAGGTGAGCTGGATGATGCCAATGTCCGTTGGGCCGGGCACGGTAAAGGTCACCGGCAGGGCGTGGGTGTAGGTTTGGACCATATTGCCGTTCGGTTTGACGTCTATGGTGTAGCCGCCATCTGGCAGCGCCAGGCTGAACTGGCCGCTGATGTTGGTCATCCCCCGCATTTCGGTTCCCCAGTTTGCGTCGTGGACGTGGAAGCTGGCTGGTGGTACAGGCTTTCCTCCGTCGTAAGCGGGTGGAAGAGGGGCGCTATCCGGTAGCCGCACCTCTCCGATGACGTCGGGGTACTGCAGGGAGAGGGCCAGGTCCACGGGGGCCGCTCCGTCGAGGTTGACTCGTTCGACCATCGAGTTGGCCAGCGCAGGGACATCCTCGTCAAGCGGCCAGGCCTGAACAGAGTACTCCCCCGGCGGCAGATTGGAGAACAGGGCCGGAGCGCCAGGCCAGGTGTCCGCCCAGTCCCAGTTGCCCCATTCATCCCACACCTCGACGTGGGCGCCGATGGCCGTGCTCTCTGGGTCATAGGCAAGGACGGAGAGTTGTGTGGATTTCAGATAGAGGGAGATGACCTGGGTGGCGGTGAGATTGTACTGACTGCCGGGGGCGATGTGTACCGTGATGGGGTCGGAGGGCTGGAAACCGGGCCACCCGGCGGGATCGGCGAGCAGGAGATAGTCGCCGCCTATGACTCCGCCCAGCATATACATCGGCCTGTCCTGGGTGCAGAACCAGTCGGCGGTAGCTGTGGTGTGCGCCGGGTCCTCCAGCCTCACCTCCACGCAGCCGTCGATAGGCTGACCGCTGTCGTCATAGACCATGCCGGTGAAGCTGGGATAGGTGAGGGTGAGGGCGCCGGCGTTGGTCACGGTGGGCACCGCCACTCCCTTGGGTATGGAGGCGGTGTAGGTCATCTGCTGCACTCCATCCGGCCCCGCGCGCAGGTTGTAGGTGCCGGTCAGGAGCAAGAACCCGAACCCGCCCCATGAGGTGGTGGGGCGGACGAGGGGGTAATCGAGCGTTGGTGTATAGGCATCCACCCAGGCGCGCCCGATCGGATCGGTGCCGCTCATGATCCATGTCACCGGCGAGCCGTCGGGATAGACCACCGTGCCGGTGATGTTGGGGCTCTGCAGGATGAGGTCATAGGTTTGAGTGGCGGTGGAGACGTACTGGCTGCCCGGTGCGACGGAGACGGAGACAGGTTCCGAGTTCCAAAAGAGCGAGTTGTCCATTGGGATGGCTTCCAACATCAGGCTGCCGGCGGGCACACCGCCCACTTTGTAGGTGGAGCTGTAGGTGGTGGCCCATGCCACGTCTTGCCACACTCCGTCCTTCCACGCGCGCACGACCACATCGCCGTCCGTCGGGGTTGTGCCGTCAGGCTCCAAGACCGTGCCGGTAAAGCTAGGGTAGGTGAGGGTGACAGGTCCAGCGTCAACGGGCAAGGCGGTGCTGGTGACCGAGATGACTGTTGGCAAGGAGTGGCAGTATGGAGCACAATCACCGTCGGCCTCGATGTAGAAATAGTTGGGGATGTACTCGGGGGGGATGGTGTCGAGGCTAAAGTCGAAGGTGCCGCTGCCAGCGGGGGCATCTGTCTCTGTGATCCAGCGGCAGCACCCTCCCCAATCGTCGGGCAGGTAGAGCTTGACGGTGGTGTTGCTGGTGATGACCAGGCCATCTGGCTTGAGGACGACGCCCGAGATGGCGTTGGTGGGTCGTAGTGCTTGTGCCCTCCCGGACAAGAGCGTGATGGCGACGAGCAAAAAGATGGGGATGATGAGGCTTAACGAGAGCAGTTGCCAGCGGCGAGACGGCTGGCTGATGATTTCTGTTTTTCCGTCCATGTTTCTCCCTCCTGGGTTGGCGTGCGTCCCGCCCTGACAGCACAGTTTAGGGACGGGCACCGGCGCGGAAAGGTAGTATGATTGTACGCATAGGATGTTAAAGGGGTGTTAAGGGAGCGTTGACGCCCGGTTCCCGTTCGTCATGTCTATTATACCTCAAGAAGGTAAGGTGGCAACTTTGCGAGGCGCGCGGGGTGCATTTCACTTGGAGACGAATTGGGAGAACAGTCCGTAGGTCGCGCTTGCTGCAAATCGTCTTTACAATCCGGACTGTAGGCTTTAGCCGGGGTGCTTGGCCTCCCAT
>JAOZPF010000004.1 GCA_029932895.1 Anaerolineae bacterium
CACTCTGCTTCTCCCCGACGAGGGGCGAATCACGGTCTTTGGCCACGATGTGCGCAAGGAGGAGATGGCCGTCAAGCGACTCATCAACCGCGTCTCGGTGGAGGCATCGTTCTTCAAAAAGCTGACGCCGATGGAGAACCTCCTCTACGGCGCGCGGCTGTATGGGATGGAGGGACGGGAAGTGCGACGGCAAGTGGTCGATATCCTGGCTCGCCTAGGGCTCAAGAAGGAGGATGTTTACCGGCCAATGGAGGAGATGAGCCGGGGTATGCAACAAAAGGTCGCTATCGCCCGCGCCTTCCTCACCCAGCCGATCCTCCTCCTGCTGGACGAGCCGACGACGGGGTTGGACCCCCGCTCGAAGCGGGAGGTGCAGTCGTTCGTGGAGGAGCTGCGCGACGACCACGACGCCACGATCCTGCTGACCACTCACGACATGCAGGAGGCCGATGTCCTCTGCGACCGGGTGGCGATCCTCGATGAGGGGCAGATCGTGGCCTTGGACACCCCCGCCGGTCTCAAGAGCCTGGTGGAACGCACCAATGACCACGAGGTAACGCTGGAGGAGGTCTTTATGGAGCTGACCGGCAAGCATCTGCAGCAGGAAAAAGAACAAAGGGGGTACTGATGTCTGGGAACAATATCGATCTGGAAGAATTGGCCGCCAGGCTGGATATACCCGGGCTGACCCTGCGTCGCTTCCGTGGCACTCGAGACCTGCCCGCTATGGTCTCGGTCGTCAACCGGAGCGAGCAGGCCGATGGGATGGACTATGTGCTCACAATCGAACAGATGGCAAACCGGTTCGCCCACCTGACCAATACCGATCCGTACCAGGACCTGGTCTTGATCGAGGTCTCTGGAGAGCTGGTGGGGTATAACAGTGTCCGGTGGTGGCAGGAACTGGAGGGAACGCGGATCTATTTTCACTATGGTTTCCTGTTGACTGAATGGCGGGGACGGGGGATTGAAGAGGTGATGTTGGACTATGGCGAACGACGGCTGCGCCAGATCGCCGCCAGCCATCCGGCCGATGTCCCCCGTTTCTTCTCTACCTACGCCTTCAAGACTCAGCAGGACAAGATAGCGTTGCTGCGCCGGTGGGGATATGAGCCCGTGCGCCACTTTTACGAGATGATCCGTGATGGTCTTGATGACCTGCCTCCCGCGCCGCTCCCCCCTGGCCTGGAGGTCCGCCCCGTCGAGCCCGACCAGTATCGGGCGATATGGGAGGCTAACGAGGAGGCTTTCCGCGATCACTGGGGATATGGAGAAAAGGAAGAGGAGGACTATCAGCGCTGGTTGGGGGACCCACAACTGGCACCCGATCTGTGGCAGGTGGCCTGGGACGGCGACCAAATTGCTGGGGTAGCTCTCAATTCGATAGACGAGGAGGAGAACGCTGCCTACAACCGCAAGCGGGGATACGTGGAAGACCTCAGCGTGCGCCGCCCGTGGCGCGGGCGCGGTCTGGGCCGCGCCCTGCTGGTGCGCAGTCTGGCCCTCTTTCGTGAGCGTGGCATGACCGAGGCCGTCCTCGGCGTGGACACTGAGAACCCGACCGGCGCGTTGCGGCTCTATGAAAGCGTCGGCTTTCGCCCGCTCAAGGAGAGCGCAAGCTATCGCAAGCCGTTACAGGAGGGAGATGGATAACGCAATGGCTCAAATCATACGTGAAATCCGCGCTTCCTATGCCTTTGTGGAGCGCAACTTTAATCTGATCCGGCGGTACTGGGGCTGGGAGGTGGTCTGGCTGGCCTACTCCATCGCCTCCACCCTTTCCATCACCTACATCGGCGCCGGGATGGAGGCCATCTCCGGCGTGCAGATGGACACCGACTACCTGATCCTCTACCTGCTCATCGGCACGATGGTCTGGCGGTTCCTAGCCATCATCTTTGACAACATCAGCGAGATGATCGCCTGGGAGCGGTGGGAGGACACCATTGAGTATACCTTTATGGCTCCAATCACCCGTTTCACCCACATGATGGGCCAGACCATTTTCTCGATCCTCTACAGCCTGATCTTTACCGCCATCATCCTGGGCGTGGTGGCGCTCTTTTTCCACCTCGACCTGGGTGGGGCCAACCTGTGGGGAGCGACGCTGATGCTCCTGGCCGGCAGCCTCTCCTTCATCGGCCTGGGCATTGTCGCCTCGGTGTTGCCGCTGCTCTTTCCAGAGCGAGGGGCACAGATGACCAACGTCGTCCAGGCGGTCTTTTTGCTTATCTCGGGGGTTTATTACCCCATCGAGGTCCTGCCGGCCTGGATGCAGCCGCTGGCGCGGCTCTCTCCGGCGACCTTTGTGCTGGAAGGAATGCGGTCCACTATCCTAGAGGGGGCGGCGACGCGCACCCTGTGGCCTCTCCTCTGGCCGCTCCTGGTGGCGGGGGTGGCTGCTATCCCCATCGGGCTGTGGGTCTTTGGGCGAGGGGAACGGTACGCCAAACGGACCGGCAAGCTCAAGCGGAATGGCTAACTGACCCGGCGCGAAAAGGCGCGGCCGAGCACTCGGCCGCGCTTGGCGTTGGCGTTCCCTCCACTCGCCCTTTGTGTCAGAGTCGGGTATAATAGGCCCTCGTATGGACAGACCTGCGCTTATCCTGGACGCCGACGACACCCTTTGGGAGAACAATATCTTTTACGAGAAGGCAACGGACGATTTCGCCGCGCGCATGGCTCGCGAGGGGTTCGACCCCGACCAAGCTCGCCAGACATTCACGCAGATCGAACACGAACGAGTGCTCCTGGTCGGCTACGCCCCTCGGGAATTCGCCCACAGTATGGTGATCGCCTACCGTCTCCTGTGCGAACAAAGTAGTCGTCCCCCACTCCCAAAAGTGGAAGCGGCGGTAGAGGCCATTGGACTTGGCGTGGTCGATTACCCCATCCTGCTACTGGAAGGGGTGGCCGAGACGTTGCCCCAACTCCACCTCCGCTGCCGGCTGTTCCTCCTCACCAAAGGCGACCTCCAGGTGCAACGACGCAAGATCGACCGCTCCGGTCTGGCCCACTACTTTGAATCGCTTCACGTGGTGCCGGAAAAGGGCCCCCAGGTCCTAAAGGAACTGGTGGCTCGCCACAAGCTGGACCCCAACGCCACCTGGATGGTAGGGAACAGCCCCCGCTCCGACGTCAACCCCGCCCTCGAAGCCGGCATCGGCGCTATCCATATTCCCTACGCTGTGCCGTGGTCGTTCGAGCAGGTTCCCCTCACCGACCCCACGCGGGTGATCACGCTGCGCCGTTTTTCCGACCTGCTCACTCTGTTTCCCCAGAGAGGGGGTGAGCGTTGACCCGCGCCGTCATTTTCGACTGGGGCGCGGTGCTGATGCGCACTGTGGACATTCGCTCCCGCATGGCGTGGGAGCGCCGGCTGGGGCTGGCACCGGGCGATCTGGCCGACCTCTTTTTCCGCGGCGCGACATGGCAGGATGCCCAGCGCGGGCGGGCGACGACGGACGACGCCTGGGCCGAGGTGGCCCGCCACCTGGGGCTGGACGAGGAGGGAACTGCTATCCTGCGCCAGGACTTTTGGGCCGGTGACCGGCTGGACGAGGACCTGGTGACATTGATCCGCGAACTGCGAGCTGGCGGCCTGCGCGTCGCGCTGCTGAGCAACTTTGCGGCCGAGTTGCCGGCCCTATTGACCGATATGGGCCTGAGCGACCTGTTCGATATAGTCGTCGTCTCTGGCCTGGAGGGAGTGATCAAGCCCAATGCGGCGATCTACCAGCGGACGCTGGAGCGGCTGGGTGTCGCTGCCGAGGAGGCTATCTTTATCGACGACCAGCAGGCCAATGTGAAGGCGGCCCGCGACCTGGGGATAACCTCCGTGCGTTTCCGGGGGACGCTTCACCTCCGGCGGGCGCTGGCGGCGACCGGCCTGCCGGTGGAGGTCCCCCCTCTGCGCTCGCTTCCCTCCATCCGCGCCGTCATCTTTGATTGGGGCGGCGTGTTCTCGCCCCTCACCTTCCGCCAGCACACACAGGAGTGGGAAAAACGGCTCGGCTTGGCAGGGGGAGAACTGGAGCGGATCCTCTGGGGTAGAGAATGGAAACGGCTCGAGGTCGGCGCTATCACCCCCCAAGAGTTCGACGAGCATGTAGCGCACAGTCTGGGCCTGCCGGACCGGCCGGCCGTCCAGTCGTTCTACCGCGCCTACTATGCCGACGAGCACATCGAGTGGAAGGTGGCCCACGCCGCGCGCACCCTGCGGGACCGCTACCAGGTGGCAATGCTGACCAACGCGTTCCCGGGCCACGCTGAACTGAGCACCGAACGGCACGGCTTTGACCCGCGAGCCGAGTTCGATCTCTATGTCAATTCTGCCGAGGTAAGGCTGGCTAAACCCGACCCCGCGGTGTACCAACTGGTTTTGGACCGCCTGGATGTCTCGCCCGGCGAGGTCGTTTTCCTGGACGACATGGTGCGCAACACGGACGCAGCCCAGGCGTTGGGGATGCACACCATCGTCTTTGCCAGCGTCGACACCAACCTGCGCGACCTGGAGACGCTGCTTGGCGTTACAGTATTGCCGGATTGAGCGGCCTTTTTCCACCGGAAAGCATCGCGCCTAGTAGCTACCGGGGTCGCGCAACTGGTTGACTTGCTCTGCAAGAACGAGTATAATCAGGCCGACCTACCCGGAGAAGGGGGCATAACCTCTTGTCCCATTGCAAAAAGGCGAACGGCGTATGGCATTAAAAGGAAACCTGCGGGATTTTAGCACAACTCAGCTTCTGAACCTCGTCAACTTGGCGCGCAAGACCGGCACGCTCGCCATCGAGGGGCGAGATGGACAGGTGCAGATGTGCTTCAAGGAGGGCAAGCTGATCTATGCCCGAATGAATGGGCAGGACGATCGGCTGGTAAGCATCCTCTTGAAAGCCGGCAAGATCACCGATGAACTCGCCCGTACCATTCGCGCCCGCTCCGACATCAAGGACGACCGCGAGTTGGGAGTGTTATTGAGCAATGCCGGCTATGTCACCCAGAGTGACATCGCCGATAGCGTCCGCAACTATACCCTGGGCATCGTCTACAAGCTCTTTACCTGGTCGGACGGCATGTTCCGCTTTGAACCCACCCTGCTCCCCATCCAGGGGCGCATCACAATTCCCATCAACCTGGAAAACGTGATCATGGAGGGCAGCCGCCGCCTCAAAGAGTGGGAGCGGCTGCAAGAAGAGCTGCCCAACCTGGACATGGCACTGCGCTTTACCGACCGCCCCGACGCGCGGCTGCGCACGATCAATCTGGCCGTCGAAGAATGGCGCGTGGTCTCTTTCATCAACCCCCGCAACACGATCCGCCAGATCGCCCAGTACAACAATATGAGCGATTTTCAGATCCGGCGGATCGTCTATGGCCTCCTGCAGGCGGGACTGGTAGAGATCGTCCAACCAGAAGGGGTGGAACCCAAGCCCGTGTCTGGTCCAGCAGGGGCACCGCCCCCCGCCCCAGTAGCCCGGAGGCGTCCTGCTGTCAAGCGGAGTGTCATTCGCAGGTTGATCGATCGCATTCGGGAGTTGTAATCAATGCAGACGCTCAAGATGGTGGTGACCGGCCCGTTTGCGGCGGGCAAAACGCAGTTCATCCAAACCATTAGCGAGATCGACGTCGTCGCCACCGAGCGCAAGCTGAGCCGCGACGAGGAGCGGATCAAGGACCAGACCACTGTCGCGATGGACTTTGGACGGATCACCATCGACGAGGACCTGGTCCTCTACCTTTTCGGCACCCCAGGTCAGCGCCGCTTTGACTTTATGTGGGAGATTCTCTCCGAAGGGATGCTGGGCTTTGTCGTGGTGGTCGACAGCGTGCGGCCCGAGACATTCCGTGAAGCCCGCAGTATCCTGGATACGTTCCGCGCTTACGCCCCCACGCCGTACGTGGTGGCAGCCAACAAGCAGGACCAGGAGGACGCCTGGTCACCCGACGACCTGCGCATCGCTTTGCGCATCGCCTCAGAGATCAAGGTCCTCCCCTGCGTGGCGACGGATAAGGAAAGTGTCAAGCAGGTCCTGCTCGAATTGCTCTATGCCATACTAGAGATCATGGACGAGGAGGAAGAAGAGGCTGAATGATCCTCCTGATGGCCCGAGGGGGCGGATGCCCGGTACCCGTCGTGCCTCAGGCCGTCCGGGGTCGGCGCGTCCGCTCTTTTTTGACAGAGGCGTGTCATCAAGACCATCCGGGCGCGATAATTTGAGCACAGGGACATCAAGCAATGAGTTCAATCGTCACTGACCGTGGAGTGGTGCATTACGAGGCGTATGGGCGCGGGTTGCCGGTGGTGCTGCTCCACTGCTGGATGGGCTCGTGGGGCTACTGGCTCAGCACGATGGAGGCCCTGAGCGACAAGTACAAGACCTATGCCTTGGACTTTTGGGGATTTGGTGATTCAACCAAGCGGAGCGGACAATATAATGTCCCTGATTATGTGGAGATGGTGGTGCAGTTCATGGAACGGCTGGGATTGCAAAGGGCTCCCGTGATGGGCCATTCGATGGGAGGCACTGTCTCATTGAGCCTGACCCTGAACCACCCCGAACTGGTCCAGAAGGTGGCTGTCTCTGGCTCCCCTATCAACGGCGACGGGTTGTCGCTGCTGCTCAAATTGGCCGCCAAACGCTTTCTGGCCTCCATGGCCTACAACATCCCCGGCGTGCTGCCCATCGGCATTCGCCTCATCTCCCCCTTTTGGGCGCGAGACTGGCGGACCTGGTATGCGATGTTCGAGCAGGACCTCTCTCGTACCACCGCCGAATCATTTCACTACAGCATCGCCTCTCTGCGCAAAACCGACCTCACACCACGACTGCACGAAATCCGAGTGCCAGCGCTGGGAATCTATGGCCGCAAGGACCGCATCGTCAATCCCAACCAGGGCGCATTGCTGACCGATAACGCCCCGCTGGGCACAGTGGCCTACTTTGAGAACTCGGGCCACTTTCCGATGTTGGACGAGCCGGAAAAGTTTCACCGCACACTGCGCGAATTCCTGGACCGGTAGGAAGTATGGAAAAAACACCAGAGATCGATGCACTCCAAGAGCCGTATTTCCCCAACAAAATGGGGCGAATTCTGCTGTTGGCGATGGAAGAGGTGATGGGGCGTAACGGTGTCAACGCCCTGTTGAACCTGACAAACTTGAGAAAATGGGCCGAATACCCGCCCAATAACTTTGACATGGAGTTCCCGTTCAGCGACATGTCCCGCCTGATCGGAGGGTTGGAGGAGGTGTACGGCACGCGCGGGGGACGGGGGCTGGCCCTCCGCGCCGGCCACGCCTGCTTCCGCTTTGGCGTCAAGGACCTGGGCCCTATGCTGGGCGTGGCCGACCTGGCCCTGCGCGTGATGCCGCTGACGATGAAGATCAAGATCGGCTTTGAGGTGCTGGCCGAGGTCTTTAACAAGTTCAGCGACCATCAGGTACGGCTGGAGGAGGAGGACGAGTCTTTTCTCTGGATCATTGAGCAATGCGGTGTCTGTTGGGGCCGAAAAGCGTCTGCCCCTACCTGCCACCTGGCCGTGGGCATTCTCCAGGAAGGGCTCTTCTGGGTTAGCGGAGGCCAGAGCTTTGAGGTCGAAGAGATCTCTTGCATCGCCGTGGGAGACGAGACCTGTACGATCCGAATTGACAAGGAACCGATCTGACGAAAAACTGAAGGCTGGTCAGAATGCGGAAAATCGTTCTGCATGATCACAGGCCAATATATCCCTTTAATGAACCTGCCAGGGAACTGCGCATCCTCAACAAGCCACTCTGGCTCTACCAGCGCGATGTCCTGGCCCCCTACGTGGAGGGGCTTGAGCGGGAGGTGAACTCGTTCGACGAGATCGGACCGGAACGGGTAGAGACGCTGGTCTACCGGGGCAATCTGTTCTTTGACCGGTATTTCATCCATGACTTTGTGACCAGGGCGCGGCGGCTGGGGAAATCATGCCAGGTCGCCTTCCCGTTGGACGACCAAGCCATCGTCAACCACGCCCTACCGCTGCAACGAACGATACGGCGCAAGGGCGATTATTACGTCACCGACATGTGGTACTTTCCCTACGGCATCGAGGAGACCGTCCGCCCCCTGGTGATGCACACCGAACCGCGCGAGATGGGCTACTACCGCGTGCCCACCCACATGTCGGATGCGATGGGGGACCTCGTCTACCAGGTGCCCACCAAGGCTTTTGTGGCCATCGAATCCTGGGTCCACGTGGTGTTGGCCAATGTGATCTTTGGCGTCTTTGCCGAGGCGGCCCGCCTGGACCGGAATATCGAGGAGAGCATCGCCCTGCAGCTCAAACTGTTCTGGCGAGCGTTGCTGGAGCAGAGACAGGTCCTCTCCTCCTCGGCCGTCGTCAAGATCGGCAAGAACTGTTCCATCGACCCCAGTGCCATCATCCGCGGGCCGACGGTGATCGGGGACAATGTCGACATCGGCCCTGGTGCGGTGATCGACATCTGCGTCATCGGCAACAACGTCACCGTCTCCGACGGCTGCCAGTTGATGCTCAGCGTGATCAGCGACCGCTGTTTCCTTCCCTTTCGCGCTTCCCTGTTCGAGACCGTTCTGATGGAAGATACAATGGTCGCGCAGAACACCTGCCTGCAGTTGAGTTGCGTCGGCCGGAGCAGTTTCGTCGGCGCTGGCAGCACTTTTACCGAC
Organism: Anaerolineae bacterium; assembly: GCA_029932895.1. Classification (GTDB taxonomy): domain Bacteria; phylum Chloroflexota; class Anaerolineae; order B4-G1; family DUEL01; genus JAOZPF01. The sequence continues at coordinate 8,676 of JAOZPF010000004.1, forward strand.
TTTAATCTGATACCGAAAGAGCTCCGCGCTATCCACGGCGACAGCCTGGAGGACACTGGACTGACCGTTCTCGGGGGGTGCGTGGGCCACCACTGCCGGATCGGTTCGGGTATGATTGTCTATCCGGCCCGCACCATCGAGTCGGATAGTATACTGGTGGCCTCGCCGGAGCGGAGAGTTATCGACAAGGACGTCTCCTACGAGGAGAGCGACATTTACAAAATACCGAACGCCACAAGCGTTCACCCGCGTCTCTACCCGCGGCACGGAGAGTAGACGAGGCCGGGGGGCGGCTAGGGGGCAGGAGAAGCACACCAGAGATGGACTCGTTTGCCTTTATCATTCACCCGTTGGACCCCAAGGCAGACGTAGCGCGGAAGTATCCGCGCCTGGCCCGGGTGTTGCCGGTGTGGGCCATCCACTTCCTCTCCCGCTTTTGGCCCCCTCTGCTTCTCTCCCACGTGACAGGCATCCGCTCGGCAGCGACGGGTCGCGAGGTGGAGGGCTGGCTCCTGGCATGCCCTTTCACCGCGCGCCGGATGCTCCAACTGCCCCCTCGCGTGGTCTATCGCAAGATCATCCAGACCGGGCGGCTGGCCGAACGACTGGGGGCCAAAATACTGGGCCTGGGGGCATACACATCCGTGGTGGGTGATGGCGGGCTGACGGTCGCCAGAGCGCTCGATATCCCGGTCACCACCGGCGATAGCTACACCGTCGCCCTGGCGGTTCGCGCCCTGCTGGAGGCAGGAAGCCGGATGTCCATCGCTCCCAGCCAGGCCACCGGGGCCGTGGTCGGCGCGAGCGGCGCTATCGGCTCGGCCTGCGCGCGGCTGCTCGCCCCCCAGGTGCGAGAGATGCTCCTGGTGGGACGCCGAATGGAGCGCCTGAAAAAAGTGCGGGATGAGGTGATGAACCTGACCGACAAGCCGGTCGAGATCACGAGCGACGTGGCGGACATACACCGAGCCGACCTGATCGCCAGCGCCACCAGCGCCGGGAAAGCGATCATCCGCGCCTCCCACCTCAAACCAGGCGCGGTGGTCTGCGATGTCGCCCGACCACGGGACGTAGCGGCCCAGGTGGCGCAGGAGCGCGGAGACGTGCTGGTGGTCGATGGGGGGCTGGCTGAGGTGCCGGGGCAGGTGAACTTTGGCTTTGATTATGGACTGCCTCCCCGCCTCACCTTCGGCTGTATGGCCGAGACGATGGCCCTGGCCCTCGAGGGCCGCTTCGAGGACTATACGGTGGGCAAGGACATAGATATCGACCGCGTGAAAGAGATCGAGCGGGTCGCGGAACGGCACGGTTTTCGGCTGGCCGGCCTGCGCTCCTTCGAGCATTTGTTGACAGAGGAACGGATTTCATCCGTCCGCCGCAAGGCGGCCCAGGTGGCCAAATCTGGCCCCGCCTAGTTTGGGAGGTTACAGTATGAGCGAGGGGAGAATCCTGGTCGTAGAAGACGATTTTGACATCTCGAACATGCTGCGCATCTACTTCCAGAGCCAGGGCTACGAGGTATCCGTAGCGCCACGGGGAAGCGACGCGCTTGAGATGACGCGCCAGCAACTACCCAACATCATCGTCCTCGATATTATGCTCCCGGATCTGGATGGGTATGATGTCTGCCGCCACCTGCGCAGCAACCTGCGTACCAAGCACATTCCCATCATCTTTCTCACCCAGAAGGACGAGCGGTCGGACAAAATCCACGGCCTCGAGCTGGGGGCGGATGATTATATCACCAAGCCCTTTGATGTCGAAGAACTAAAGCTGCGGGTCAAGAACGCTATGGCCAGAGCAGCCTACGAGAGCCTGACCAACCCTACCACCGGGCTTCCCAGTTCCAAACTCATCGAGGAGCAACTGCGCGAGCTGATGCGGCGGGATAACTGGGGTGTCCTCTACATCGGCATCGAGCGCCTGGAGCCCTTCAGCGAGGTCTATGGCTTTGTCGCCGCCGACGAGGTCCTGCGCTATACCGCCATGGTGTTGGGCGAGACGGTGGACGGGCTGGGCACCCCCAACGACTTTATCGGCCACGTTGGCGGGGACGACTTTCTCATCATCACCCGCGCCAACCTGGTCAAGCCGCTGACGGAGGACCTGCAGCGACGCTTTGCAGCCGGGGTTGGCACCCACTATGACTTCAAGGCCCGCCAGCAGGGGTACATCATCGTTCAGGACGACGAGGGAAACGAGCGCAAAGTGGGATTGATGGAGCTGGCAGTCGGCACTATCACCGACCAGGACGGCCCCTTCACCGACATCCGCGAGATCACCGAGGCAGCAGCTTCGGCGCGACGCGAGCGAAGCCGCGCCTGAGAAAAACAGGAGAGCGTAGCGAGCAAGTACACAGGGCAAGATGGAGATGCCAAACCTAGAACGGCCAAAGGGCATAGCTGCCCCGTTAGGGGGGATCACCCTCATCCTGGTCCTCGGCCTGGGCCTGAACCTGGTCCCGGTCGAGTGGCTGGGGCCGTTCTACCTGGCGCTCCCCTTCGCCGTCGTCGCCCTGACGCTCCTGACCGAGCGACGCGCCACGCTGGTAGGCGCCGCCATCGCTGTCCTCGCCCTGGCGCTCCGCCTCTTGCGGCCCGCTCCGACCCCCAGCATGGTCTCGGGCATCGTCGCCGGCCTGCTCTGCCTGGCAGCGGCCCTTTTCCTCCCCCCCCTCGGCGCCCTGCGGCAGGTGCGAAGAGGCGTCCGCCGCAAAACCAGGGGTAGACGATCATACCGCGACCTGGCGGAAGCGGTGCTGGACGAAGCGCTGCGGGTGACAGGGGCCGAGATGGGCGAAGTGTTGCTTCGTCTCAGTGATGAGGAACAGGTACAGCAGATTACAAGTCGGGGCCTGGGAGGAACATCGCTGGCCTCCTCTGCCTCCGGGCACGGGGACCGCGTCGTGACCGACCTGGTGCTGAGCGAGCAACGGCTTTGCCTCTTTTCTCCGCCCCCCACGACCGGAGCACAAACCGGGGCCGCGCTCCCCCTCCGCACCCAGGACCAGGTTCTGGGGCTCGTCTGTGTGGGCAGCCACGCCAAGCGCACTTTCAACTCGCGGGAACTGGCCCGCTTTTACGCTGTGGCGGAGGAAGGGGCGTCCGCCCTGGCATCGGTTATCCCCACCTCGCCCGGTCCCGCCCCCACACGGGAGATGGAGGAGCTGACCACCCTCGACGAGATCGGGCACGCCATCACTGCCAGCCTGGACCTGGGAACAACTCTGAGAACGATTCTCGTCTCTACCCGCAAACTCATCCCCTTCGACCTGGGGGAGGTGACTCTGTGGGATTCGGCCAGCCACCGGCTGGTAAGCCGGGGATCGCTCGACGCCGACGAGTACCACGCCGCGGTGGGCGACACATACCGCCTGAACGAGGGATACTCCGGCTGGCTGGCCCGTAATCGCCGCCCCCTCCTCATCACCGATATTCCCAACTACCGGGAGGTGCGACCCAAGCTGGACCGCCCTGACTCTCCCCTCCGCTCTTTCCTCGGCCTCCCGCTGGAGAACCGGGGCGAGTTCATCGGTACGCTAGAGTTGGTCAGCTATCAACTGGATGCCTTTTCCGAACATGACCTGGACCTCTTGCAGACCATCGGCACTTATGCCGCCGCGGCCATTGAGCACGCCCACCTCTACGAAGAGGCCCGGCGCCGGACGTTGGAACTGGATTCCCTCTCGCGCGTCTCGGCGGCGGTGAGTTCCACACTGGACCTGGATCAGGTCCTCCAGACCATTGCCACCTCGGCCCTGGAGGTGGTCGGCTGCAATCGCTCGGCGATCTTTGTGTTGGAGGAGGAGAGCGACACGTTGCGCCTGGCGGCGAGCCAGGGCCTGAGTAAAACGTATGTGGACAAGTCGCAGGCCCTCCCCATCGAGGCCGGTGGTCGTACCCACGCCGTCGCCACCAGACAGCCGGTACTGGTGGAGGACATTACCGCCGATCCAGGATTGCGCCGCCTGGCCCCTCTGGCCGAGGGAGAGGGAGTCGTCGCCTTTGCCGACATCCCGCTGCGAGTGGGGAAACAGGTGATCGGCATGCTCTCGGCCTTTTTCACCCAGCCCCACCGTTTTACCGATGTGGAGCGGGGGCTGCTGACCTCCTTTGCCGACCAGGCAGCGATCGCTATCGAGAACGCCCGTCTCTATGCCAACACCGACCGGGAACTGCGGCGTCAGGCAGAAGCGCTGAGCGGATTGCAGGTGGTGGCGCAGGAGGTGAGTGTCACTTTCGACCAGGAGCATATCCTGCGCATTGTGCTGGAAGAGGCTATGCACCTCAGCCGCGCCGACCACTGCGCCATCCTCCTCTACGATGAGCCATCGGACCACTGGACGATGGGCTTTTGCGCTGGCTACTTGGAAGAGGAACAGGCCGCCCTGCGGCAGCGGTTGTCGAACCTGCCCGACGAGGACAGTTTCGCCGAAATGTGCCGCACCGGCAAGACCCTCCACCTGGACGACGCGACGGAGGAGGGCCGGGAGGTGGTGGGGCGGAGCGATGTACGCTCGGCGCTCCTGGTCCCCATCCGCTACGGGGAACAGACCGCCGGCGCCATCGTCCTGGGCAGCCGGAGCGTTGGCTGCTTCGACGACGTCGTCCGCCGTTTTGTCGAGACGCTCGCCGCCCAGGCAGCCATCGCCATCAGCAACGCCCGTCGCTATCAGGAGCAGAGCGACCGCAACACCCTCCTGCGCCAGCGGGCTGACCAGTTGTCCAGCGTCTTGGAGGTCAGCCGGGCCGTCCGCTCCGACGAGCCTCTGGAAGATGTATTGGAAGAGATCGCCTATGCCATCCAGGAGAGCGTGGGCTTTGACCTGGTGCTTGTCAGCATGCTGGAGGGAGACCCGCCCCACCTACGCCGCGTCGCGGCCGCTGGCGTCCCCCTGCCGGTGCTGGAGCAGATGAAGCAAGTCCTCCAGCCCTGGAAATCGCTGGAAGTGGTGATCCGCGACGAGTTCAAGATCAGCCAAAGCTATTACATCCCCGCCGAGGAACAGGCCCGCTGGCGCGACACCCTGCACACCTACGAGCAAGAAAATGTAGAGACCGCCAGAGAGCCGGGCCGCTGGCACCCACAGGACATGCTCCTCACGCCGCTGCTCGGTTCCGGCGGCGAGATTCAGGGTATCCTCTCGGTGGACGAACCTCGCGATGGCCGAGTGCCTGGCTACCCCACCATCGAGGCACTGGAGGTATTCGCCGCCCAGGCTGCTGCCTACATCGAGAACGCACGTCTGCTCAAAGCCCTGCAGGGCCAGTTGGACGCTCTCTCCGTGTTCAACGAGATCAACCGCTCTGTGGCAGCCAAGCTCGACCTGGACGAGGTGCTACGGACGGTCGTCGGCTCGGCGGCCCGCCTGATCGACTGTCAGGGCAGCGTTATCTTTCTCGAAGAAGAGAGGACCGGTCAGTACGTGGCCCGGCAGACCTATGGTCACGACCTGGCGGCGTTGAAAAAGAGCGTCTTCGCCCCCGGCGAGGGGCTGGTGGGCAGCGTCGCCGAGAGCGGGATGCCCATCTCGGTGCGGGACGTGGAGGAGGAGACAGGCGGTGAGCCTGACTATGTGCAGGAGGGGGCAGCGATCCTCGTCCCCCTCAGCATTGGCGGAAGGGTGGTGGGCGTGCTGACCGCCGACCGTGACTACAGCGAGCCCTTCAGCCCGGTGGATGTGGCTACCCTCACCGCCCTGGCCGACCAAGTGGCCGTAGCCGTGCAGAACGCCCAGCTGTTCGCAGAGACAACCCGCCGCAGCCAGGAACTTTCCACGCTGCTGGAGGCGGGCAGCGCCCTCTCGTCCACCCTGGACCTGAACTGGGTGCTGCAGGCCCTCGGCGACCGGCTGCTGGAGAGCGCGCAGGCCGATAGTTGCCTCATCTCGGAGTGGGACCGCGACGAGAACCGGGTGACGGTGGTGTGGGAGATGGGCGACCCCTCCGTCCGCCCGCTGCTCGGCACTACCTACCTGGCCTCTCAGCGTCCAGATGTCGTGGAAGTGCTTCTCGTCCAGGAGCCTATGCTTCTCGCGCTAGACAACCCCCAGATCAGCAATGCCGCCCGCGCTCACCTGGAGCAGAGAGAAGCCCACACCGTCCTGCTGCTCCCTATGGTCGCCCGTGGGCAGACGGTGGGGCTGGTGGAATTGGAACGGCGCGGCGAGCGCGGCCCCTTCGCCCCAGGCGAGGTCCGCCTAGCCGAGGCGCTGGCGAGCCAGGCCGCCGCCGCAATGGCGAACGCGCGGCTGTACGAAGAAATCCGCCGCTTTAGCGCTGAACTGGAGGAGCGGGTCGAGAAACGGACCCACGAGCTGGCCCAGGCCCTCCAAGACCTGACGGTCGAGCGGGACCGGATGGAAACGCTCTACCGCATCACAGCCGAGGTCTCGGCCAGTTTGGACCTGGACCACGTGTTGAACCGGACGCTGGAGCTGGTGGTGGAGGCGACCGGCGCGGAGCGCGGCGTGACCCTGTTGGACGATCCGGAGACGGAGCAATTGTTCTACCGTGCCGGCGTGGGATTGCCGGTGCACCTCCCACCCGGAGGGCGCCCCTCCCGCTTCCAGCACGGCGATGGGCTGGTGGGCTGGGTGATCGAGCATAACGAGTCCGTAGTGATCCCCGATCTGCGCGAGGAACCACGCTGGGTGCCCAGCGAGATGGAGGACCCGGTGCACCGGGCCTGCTTGGCTGTCCCATTAAGCAGGGCAGGGGAGGTTCAGGGGGCGTTACTGCTCTTTTCCTCCACCCCTGGTCTCTTTACCGAGGATCACCTGCGGCTGACCGAAGCGGCGGCGACCCAGATAGCCAATGCCGCTGGCAACGCCGTGCTCTACAACCTGATCCGCGAACAGGCCGAGCGGCTGGGCACGATGCTCAAGGCCCAACAGGTCGAGGCCGCCAAGAGCCAGGCCATCCTGGAGGGAGTCGCCGACGGGGTCGTGGTAGCCGACGCCAAAAACCAGATCGTCCTCTTTAACGCCGCCGCCGAGCGAATCTTGGAGATCCCCCGCGAGCAGGCCCTGGGCCGGACGACGCGGGAGATGATCGGGTTGTACGGCGGCGAAGGCCGGACCTGGCTGGAAGCGATCGAGGATTGGACAGCCCACCCCACCACCGACCGCACTCCCGAGGACTTTGTCACCGAGCGGCTGGAGCTGGACAACCAGGTCGTGAGCGTCCACGCCGCCCCGGTTATCATGGGCTCCGAGTACCTGGGCACTGTCTCTGTCTTCCGCGACATCACCGCCGTGGTGGAGGCAGACCGGGCCAAGAGCGAGTTCGTCTCCACGGTCTCCCACGAGCTGCGCACACCGATGACCTCCATCAAGGGGTACGCCGACCTGCTGTTGATGGGGGCGGTGGGCGAGTTGGGCGATCAGCAGCTCCACTTTCTCTCCATAATCCGCAACAACGCCGACCGGCTGACCGCCCTGGTCAACGACCTACTGGACATCTCCCGCATCGAGACCGGGCGAGTGGAACTGGACCTGAAGGCAATCCACATCCACGATACCGTGAACCAGGTCGTCAACACCCTTCTGGGCCGGGCGGAGGGGAAAGGGCTGACCCTCACCTCCGACGTGGCGGAGGACCTCCCCGCCGTCTGGGGTGATAGCGCCCGCCTGGTCCAAATCCTGACCAACCTGGTGGGCAATGCGATCTACTACACGCCGCCGGGCGGCTCGGTCCACGTCTCCGCCCGCCCCGTGGGCGATGTATTGGAGATCTCGGTGACCGACACCGGCATCGGCATCGCCAAGGAGGACCAGGCCAAGATATTTGGCCGTTTCTTCCGCGTCGACGACCCCCTGGTGCAAGAGACGCCAGGCACTGGCCTCGGCCTGCCGATCACCGCCTCCCTGATCGAGATGCACGGCGGCAAGATTTGGGTCGAGAGCGAGTTGGGGGAGGGCAGTGTCTTTACCTTTACCATCCCCCTGGCCCGCGCGGTGCAGGCGACGGCTCAGGCCCGCGAGGCGGGTGTGCAGCAACTCTTGGTGGTCGAGGACGACCCGGATATCGCCAACCTGATCCGCGCTCAGTTGGAGGAGGCGGGATACCGGGCGACCGCCGTGGGACGGGGAGAGGATGCACTCCAGGCAGCAAGGGAACTACTCCCGGCCCTCATCACACTGGACATCCGCCTGCCTGATATGGACGGGTTCGAGGTGCTGAAACGATTGAAGCACGACCCCGAGACCGCCGATATTCCCGTGGTCATTGTCTCCGTGGTGGAGGACAAGGAAAAGGGATTCCGGCTGGGAGCGCTGGATTATGTGGGCAAGCCAATCGACGAGGAATCGCTGCTGGGCGCGGTGCGCGGTATCCTCGAATCCCATGGCCTCGTCCTCGTCGTGGACGACGACCGGGACACGCTCTCTATGGTTCGCGAAGCACTGCGGCGACACGGCTTTCACGTCCGCACCACCGCCCGGGGGCGTCGCGCCCTCCAGGTAGCCAGGGACCTGCGGCCCGCCCTGGTGCTGCTCGACCTAAAGTTGCGGGATGTAGACGGTTACCACGTGTTGCGACAACTCAAATCCGACCCCCGCACGCGCGCTATACCCGTCGTCATTATGACGGGTAGCCTGACTGAGGAGGAGGTCAAGCAACAGCGAGCGTTGACGCTGGGTGCGGCCCGTTTTCTGACCAAACCGTTTGCAATAGAGGAGCTGGTTGACGAAATCTCGGCCGTCCTGCAGCATGCCGCCGAGAAGCAGGTCGCGCAACCCGCCTAGGAAGATGACCCATGACCAAAATTCTTGTGGCTGAAGATGAAAAGGACATTCGCGAACTGATCGCTTTCACGCTCCGCTTTGCCGACCTCGAAGTCGTCCTGGCGACGAATGGCGAAGAATCCGTGCAGATGGCACGGGCGGAGCAACCGGATTTGATCCTGATGGATGTGCGGATGCCCAAGATGACGGGATACGAGGCCTGTCGCCGCTTGAAAGAGATTCCAGAGACGGCCGAGATTCCAGTTGTTTTTCTCTCGGCCAAGGGGCAGGATGCCGAGGTTCAACAGGGTCTGGATTCAGGTGCGACCGAGTACATACTCAAACCTTTTGCGCCCGACGAGTTGATCGTCCAGGTACGGAGGATTCTGGAAAAATCAGGGCGCGCCAAGTGATAGAGGCGTCGGTGATCGGGCAATGAGCGCGATAATCATTGAGAATGGGCTGACTCACTACGAGGCCATTGGCCGCGGTAGGCCGGTGATCCTGCTGCACGGGTGGTTGGGCTCTTGGCGGTACTGGGTACCGACTATGGACGACCTCTCGGATCGATTCCGCGCCTATGCTATGGATTTGTGGGGATTTGGTGATTCGGACCGTCGCCGGGATAGTTATACTATCTCCTCCTACGTCCTCCTATTGCAGCGGTTTATGGACGAGATGGGGATCATCCGTGCCCCATTGGTCGGGCACGCGCTGGGCGGGGTGGTCGCCCTCCACTTTGCCGCACAGATGCCGGAGCGGGTGGAGCAGGTGATGGCGGTCAGCACGCCGCTGGCGGGCACGGCAGTGATGCCTTCCCTCTCCAATTTTTCTGGCAACGGCGACGACGCGGTGACACGTGTGTTGGGCCGCCGGCAAGCCGCCACCTACCCCGAAGTGCAGTTGGAAGCCAGCAAGGCTGACGCCTCTGCTATTGTGAACAGCGTGCGGGCCGTGTTGCAGGACGACTTGCGCGCCCTCATCCCCGCTCTTGAGATCCCCGTCCTGCTGGTCCACGGTCAGCGCGACCCCGTCATCCAGCCACCCGACGAGGCCTGGCTGGAGGAAATGGCGGATAACGCACGGGCGATCTATCTGGACGAGTCACGCCACTTTCCTATGCTCGACGAGACCCACAAGTTCAACAAGCTGTTGCGGCTGTTCTTGGAGGTCAAGGACGACCTGGACAGCCTGGAACTGAAGAAGGAGTGGCGGCGGCGAATGCGGTAGAGAGGCATCGTCGCTAGAGAACTCGGTCGTGCCCAAGCCCGCCCGCGGCGCGGTCAGGGTGCCCAGGAAATGCGCTGGTGCTGCCAATCGGGCATATCCGTGCCTAGGTTGATGATCTCGTGCAAATCCTCCCCATCGGGGCGCATCAGGTAGATACCCCAGTCCCCATCCCGGTTGGAGAGGAACGCCAGATGGGAACCATCGGGTGCCCAGGCGGGGAGCGCCTCGACCGCCGGACCGTCGACCAGCGCCTGCACCCCGCCAGAGATGTCCAGCAAGTACAGGTCCCAACTGCCGGCCTGGTCCGACATGTAGGCCAGCGAGCTGCCATTGGGATGCCAGTGGAGGCCGGTATCATCGTTGCTGGCCGTGAGCCGGGCGGGAGGCTGGTCGTCGTCCGGGTTGTCGACAAAGATGCCGCAAGTGACCCCGTCGCCCTCGCAGCCGGTCCAGGCAAGGAGGCCAGAGGGACCCCACGCCGGTCCCCTGCCTGGGGCGTGGAGCAGCGGCTCTTCACTTCCGTCCGTGCGGGCGATATAGATGTACCCATCCGCCGAGCCGTAGGCGTAGCGGCTGCCATCTGGCGAGAAGGTGGGCAGGGAGGCTCCCGGATCGATGCGCAAAGTGAGTGGCTGCCCGCCGGGCTGGACCATGGAGAGGCCGGAGGCGAGGTTGTTACGATAGATCAGCCAGTCGCTGCCCCACTGCCAACAGGGCTGGTCGCCCCCACCAGCCATCCGCACCAGTTCACCGCTGGCAAGGAGAGCGTTGATATCGTACAGGCCGGTGGCGCTGTTGTAGGCCGGGTAGGCCAGCCGGCCCACGGTAAAGCCCGGCACAACGACCGTGCCGGTGAGCGGTACTGTGCCGGTGAGGGGGGGGATCGGAGTCGGCGTCGCCGCCGCGCAGACCTCGGCTGCCTCCGCCCGCTTTGCGTCCACCGTGGGATCGTTCAGCAGCTCCAGCGCCCGCGCGTACTGGGCCGCGGCGGGACACATCTCGCCCTGTTCATACCACAGATCGCCATAGGCCACGCGGGCCTGATAGAGCTGAGTGGAGACGTCCTTATAGCCCGGCGCGAGCTCGTACAGCTCCTGGAACCACTGGATGCAGTGCTCCCAATCCACACCCCAATAGCCGCGAGCGGTCATATACCGCTGCGCCAGGGCCAGTTGTAGGAGCGTGTCCGAATCCAACGGGCGAATCTGACGCGCCTGGTCCAGGTAAAAGATACCTTCCTCAAACCGGTCGTCCTCCAGGTAGAGCATCCCCTGGTTGTAGAGGCTGGTAAAGAGCTTTTCCTCCACCTCGTCCGGCTCGTATTCGGGGTCAAAGACACGCAGTTGGCTCAAAAGCCGGGCGGCTGTCTCCCAGTCCTCCTGCTCGTAGGCGGCTATGCCCTCGGCGTACAACTCGCCAGCGATATCCTCCGCTGGCTGGGCGGTGGGGGTGGGACGGGTCGAGAGGCGCACCTGGGCCTCGGCCAATCCCTGCCCCGCCAGCGGGTGGTTGGGGTTGAGTTCGAGGGCATAGTTGAACTCGGCGATAGCCAGTTCATACTCCCCAGCATCCAGCCGGGCCAGCCCCTGCTGGTAGTGCTCGTCGGCGAGAGCGATCCGCCGCTCCAGACGCTGTTGTTCGCCGCTGCGGACCCCGGTGTAGCCAGCGACCACGACGGCGGCAGCCAGCAGGCACACGAAAACCAGCAGCGCCAACAGGACAGTGCGCACGCGCTGCCATACGGTGGGGTGTGCGGGACGTCCTTGCTGAGGGACGGCAAGAGGCATGGTCTCCTCGAGAGCCGGGTTCCTCCTGGCGCGACGGCCCCACCGTCGTTTCAGAGGCTGGGTCTGTTCGATGTTGGCACCGCATTGGGGGCAGAGGGAGAGCGGCTCTGGTACCTCATACCCGCACTCGGGACAGCGCATAGTCTCTCCGTTTGTTCGTCGTCACGTCCCCGGGAGGAAAGCAGCCCGCGTTGAAACCTATCGTCGCGGCGGCCTGACCATCCTCCGCCTGGCGTCCAGACTGCGGCGATTATAGCCTGTTTTGGCTCACTTGTCCAGCAGGAATGCGCCTCGCTTGAGGGCGCGGGTTCGGGAATGAGGTAACACAAGCCGGCGACTTGCACCACCACCGACGGTGATCGCAGGAACAGACCCGCGCATCCGCCCACGGGGAGAATTTACGAGGCTGGCGTTTCGTGACGAATGGGGTATAATCCACACCAAGCATCAGAAGGAGTTCATCGTCTATGGAGATCGTCTGGCACGGGTTGAATTGCTTCCGGCTGACGGAGCGCGGGATGGCCTCCGTCGTCACCGATCCCTACGACGCCAGCGTGGGCCTGACCCTGCCCCGTCCGCGGGCGGACATTGTCACCATCAGCCACGACGACCCAGCGTGCAACTTTGCGCGCGGCGCGCGGGGTCCCCACCGCGTGTTGAACACACCCGGCGAATACGAGATCGGCTCGGTCTTTATCACCGGTATCGCCACCTACGCCGACAAGAAAAAGGGCCGGGTGCGCGGGCTGAACACGATCTTTCATTTTGACTATAACGGCCTGACCGTCTGCCACCTGGGACGCCTGGGCCATGTGCCGACGCAGAGCCAGATCGAGGCGCTGGGAGCGGTGGACGTCCTACTCGCTCCGGTGAGCGGTGATGGGGGATTGAGGCCAGCCGAGGCGTCGGAGGTGATCAGTCTCCTGGAACCGTCCATCGTAATCCCCATGTGGTTCAAGATCCCCGGCGCAAAACTCTCGCTGGGGACGCTAGGCCGCTTCCTCAAACAGATGGGGGTTGAGAAGCCAACACCCCAGGAAAGCCTCAAGGTCAACCGCAGCAATCTCCCCGGTGAGACCGCGATCGTGGTCTTGCAACCCAGGTTAGAGTAGGGAGGACGCGATGACGCGCAAGTCACTTTGGATCGGATTCGTCTTGATTCTGGCCATGGCGGCCTGCACTTCTCAGTCGGCTGCCGATCTACTGAATAGCAGCAAAAGGGACATCGAGGCCAGCGAGTGCGCTGGAGTGGACCACTACCAGGAGGCGATCACCAAACTGCAATCGGCACTGGCAGCAGATGCGAACGAGTTGGAGTCGTACTACTGGCTCTACCTGGCCTACAGCCGTTTGGGCGACGAGGCAGAAGCCACCAGCACACTGGCCGAGTTGGAAGGAGCTGTCGCCGACGGACGCGGCGGTCCGGCTGGGCAGTTCTGGCTGTTCAAGACCTACAAGGAGGCGGGGGACGAGCCATCAGCCTCCGCCACAGCGGCGGCGCTGGAGGCAGCCTCGCGCGCAGCTCCCGGCGACAGCGATGCTCATTTCTGGCTGGGGCGGGCCTACTACGAGATGGACCAGCCTGACCAGGCGCTCCAGGCGTTCCAGAGCGCGGTGACGGTGAACCCGGAACACAAGCTGGCTCATTTCTGGTTAGGCCAGATGTACACCGAGCGCGGGCAGCTCGACCAAGCTATCCAAGAGTTCAACACCGTCCTGCACCTGGACGCGGAGAGTGCAGCCGCCTACCACAACCGCGGAGTCGTCGCCTATCAACTGGGCGACCTGAGCCAGGCGGAATCGGATTTCCAGGCCGCTATAGAGCGCGACGCGAATGACCCTCGCTCTCACTACCAACTGGGCGCAACATGGCTGGCCCAATCGTTGCCCGAGAGCCCCACCGACCTTCCCGACCAGGCGTTGCTAGAGCAGGCCCAGGGAGAGTTCGAGCAGGCATTGGAGCTCTGTCCCGACATGCTGGAGCCCCTGATCGGGATGGGAAACCTGCGTTTCCTCCAGGGTGACGCCGACTCCGCCCTCTCCTACCTCAACCAGGCGTTGGAGCAGAAGCCCGACTCACTGGAAGCGCAGTTCGCGCTGGGGCAGGTCTATGCCTCCCTGGGGCGGATGACAGAGGCCTGTGACGCCTTTGCTCACTTCCTCGACCTGTCCCCCCAGCCTGAATGGGCGGAGCAGGCGGAGCAGATACGCTCGCAACTAGGGTGTCCCTAGCCCCAAGTTTCTCTACCAACAAAAGAGAGGTGATTATGCCCGCAAGAGAGATGAAGCACATCCTTGTCACTGGCGCTTGCGGTCAGATCGGTTCTGAGCTGACCCTGGCGCTCCGAGAGCGGTATGGGGGCGAGAACGTCGTCGCCACCGGCCACAGAACTCGGCCCAGCGCGGTGTTACGGGATTCAGGGCCGTTCGAATTCATCGACGTCACCAAGCGCGAGACGGTCGAGGCGGTGGTGGACAAGTACAACATCGACACGGTCTATCACATGGCCGCCATTCTCTCCGCCGTCGGCGAGGAAAAGCCCCAACTGGCGTGGAACGTCAACATCAATGGCCTCTACAACGTGCTCGAAATAGCCCGCGAGCGGGACATGGTGCGGGTCTTTTGCCCCAGCTCCATCGCCGCTTTCGGCCCCGAGACCCCGCAGGAAAATACCCCTCAGGAGACAATCCTGCGCCCCAAGACGATGTACGGCGTCACCAAGGTGGCTGGGGAACTGCTGTGCGACTATTACTTTGCGCGCTTTGGCCTGGACGTGCGGGGAGTCCGCTATCCGGGCATCATCAGCAGCGAGACCCTGCCCGGCGGCGGCACAACCGACTATGCGGTGGAGATCTTTTACGAGGCGCTCAAGCACAAGCGGTACACCTGTTTCCTGAGAGATGACACTGTCCTGCCGATGATGTACATGCCTGATTGCATTCGGGCGACGATCATGCTGATGGAAGCAGACCCCGCCGGGTTAAAGCACCACGCCGATTTCAACCTGGCGGCCTTCAGTTTTGCCCCTGCCGACCTGGTCGCCGAGATCAAGAAACACATCCCCGAGTTCACCTGCACCTACGAACCGGACTTCCGGCAGGCTATCGCCGATTCCTGGCCGCATACCATCGACGATAGCACCGCACGGGAGGAGTGGGGTTGGGAACCGGAATATGACCTGGCAGCGATGACGGAGGACATGCTGGAGAAGCTGAGAGATAAGGTCAAGGTCTGAGGTTCAAAGTCCGAGGTCCGAAGTCGGAGGTCTGAGCCCAATCAAGGAGAACAACAGGGCAGCCATTGAGCGGTTCGAGGACTTTCAGGCCTGGCAGGCAGCGCGGGAGTTGACGCGGGCGATTTACGCAATGTCCGCACGGGGACAGTTCGCCAGGGATTACCGGTTGCGAGACCAAATTCAAGGCTCGGCTATCTCCGTGATGTCCAATATCGCCGAGGGATTTGACGCCGCAACGGACCGCGAATTCGCCCGCTTTCTCAGCTATACCCGCCGCTCGGCCAGCGAACCCCAATCCCAACTCTACATCGCCCTGGACCAGAGTTAAATCTCACAGGAGGAATTCGATCAGACATACAAACGGGCAACAGAGACCAAGGAGCTGATCGGAGGCTTTATCCGCTATCTGAGGAAACCCAGAACCTGACGACAAAGACATCAGACACAGGACATCGAACACCGAACTTTTGAAAGGAGTGCAACGATGGGAGACAAGCTAGACTTTATGCGTGAGGAGCTCGAGGCCGCCAAGGCTGAAAAGCGATACATCAACATCCGCACAATGGATTCGCCGGCCGACGGATGGATGGTGGTCGACGGGAAGAAGGTGCTGAACTTTTGCACCAACAACTACCTGGGACTAGCCAACCACCCGGTGCTCAAGGAGGCCGCCAAGAAAGCCGTTGACGAGTGGGGGGTGGGGCCGGGTGCGGTGCGGACCATCGCTGGCACGCAGCGGCTCCACACCGAGTGCGAGCAGCGGATGGCCCGCTTCAAGCGCGTCGAGGCCGCGCTGCTAGTACAGAGCGGCTTTTGCGCCAACCAGGCTGCCATCCCGCCGCTGGTAGGGCGCGACCGGGCGACCGGGCAACAGGACGTCATCTTCTCCGACCGCCTCAACCATGCCTCCATCATTGACGGGGCACGGCTGAGCGGGGCCAAGATCATTGTCTATGAGCACCGCGACGCCGCCGACCTGGAGGCCAAGATCAAAGAACACCTGCCCAACTACCGCCGCGGCCTGATGATCACCGACGGCGTCTTCTCAATGGACGGCGACGTCGCCCCACTGGACAAGTTATACGAGGTGGCGTCCAAGTATGGCGTGATGACGATGGTGGACGACGCCCACGGCGAGGGCGTGCTCGGTCACGGGCGCGGCATTGTCTCCCACTTTGGCCTGGAGGGCAAGTTCGATGTCGAGATCGGCACGCTCTCCAAGGCTTTTGGCGTGATGGGCGGCGTCATTGCCGGCAGCAGCCTAGTTGTGGAGTACATTCGCCAGAAGGCACGCCCCAACCTCTTTTCCAGCGCCCTGACCCCAGCTGACACCGCCGCTTGCATGACCGCGGTGGACTATGTCGAGAGCCACCCCGAATTGGTGAAAAAGCTGTGGGACAACGCCGAGTACTTCAAGGCCGGCATTCAGGCCCTGGGCATCGACACAGGCCGCACCGAGACCCCCATCGTGCCGGTGATGCTGGGCGATGTGAAACTGGCCAAAGCGTTCAGCGCCAAGCTCTTTGAGTACGGCGTCTTTGCGATGGCCCTCGGCTTCCCCACCGTCCCGCGCGGGCAGGCCCGCATCCGCGTGATGAACACCGCCGCCCACACCAAAGAGGACCTGGACAAAGGCCTGGAGATCTTTGAACGCGTCGCGCGCGAACTGGGAGTCATCTAGCCCAGCGGCCTGAGCGGCAGAAGCCAGACCAGGTACCGCCGCCCGGCCATGCGCAACATCTCCGCCCGGGCCTCCCGCAAGTCCGCATCAGTCGGGCGAGCGGGGGTCGGGGCGACGGCGCGCCAGTGTAAATTGACGATCGGGGCACCCAGTTCGGCCCGGGCCTCGAACTCGGCCTTCCAGCCGCCCACCTCGCCCTCCACAGACAGGGCAAGCGCGAGCCCCTGCTCCAGGTGCGTGGCCTCGTGGACGATTGCCCCCAACAGCCGGGGATCGGCGGGGTCCGTCTGCGGGGGATAATAGAGAGGGTTGAGCTTGATCGCCCCCCCGAGGGTCCAGCGCGCCGCCGTGCTCTGACGGGCGAACCCGACGCGCACGTTGTGATCAATAATGTAGCGGGCCGCGCGCTGGCAGGTGGGACCGCCCCTAGCCAGGTTGGTGAGCACAGCATCACGCCACGTCTGTGATGTACCAAGCAACCCGTTGGCCCCGGCCCCCTTGCTACCTTTCCTCAAAACAGCGCTCCTCTAACGTGTCCACCAATACCCGCGCGTTCACGGTCCATCTGTGGTGGTGGGAAGAAGCCGACGCACGCGCGCGACGACCTCCCCCACCCGCAGCGGACGAGTCAGCCAGGCTGCCACCCGCCCCCGCAGAGCGGCAAAGGTTCCCGCGCTGTACACTCCCACAAGCAAGAGCAGCGGCGCTTCCAGCAGGCGGAGCAGTTGCTCTACCTGCTGAAGTTGGGCGTCCGGCTCTTGGGTCACGTCCAGAATCACCAACGCCGGCCGCACCACCCCGCTGGTCAGCGCCGGCAGGGCAAAACGCAGTCCGGGCAAGGCAACCACCTCATAACTGCCCTCCAGTTCCGCCAGGATCAGCGTCCGCGCCCGCCACTCGGCCTCGATCAGCAAAACGGCCTGCTGCTGCTCCCCCCCCACCGTCATCTCCTGCCTCCCAGTTTCCCACACCTCCCCCCGCTTGTCAAACCAAAAGGAATCAAGGCTTCAACCGGTCCAGACGAGAGCCCCAGCCAGCAACCAGTTTACTGCCCGAAGGCTCGATCCCAAGATCCAACCAGGTTGACACCCCCTTTCCCCCCGCTATAATGGCGTTATGCGCATCGGCATTGACGCTCGGATCGTCGCCTACCGGCGGGGGGGGATCGCCAACTATGTCACCCAACTCTTGGCGGCGCTGGCGGCGCTGGACCCCCAAACCGACTACCGCGTTCTCCGCAGCCGGCGGGAACGGGGACGGGCCGAAGCGGGGTCCAACCTTCGCCGCGTCACCATCTACACCCCATGCCACCACCCGCTGGAGCGGTGGGCGCTGGGAGCCGAGGTGGCCCGCCTGCAGCTCGACCTGCTGCACAGCCCCGACTTTATCCCTCCTGCCTTTGGCGCTCGTCACTTTATCATCACCGTGCACGACCTGACTTTTCTCCTCTATCCCCAGTTTCTCACCGCCGAGGCTCGCCGCACCTACAACGACCAGATCGGTTGGGCCGTCCGCCGGGCCGACCACATCTTGACCGATTCGGAGGCCACCAGCGCCGACCTGGTCCGCCTACTGGGGGTAGCGCGAGCCAAGATCACCACCGTCCACCTGGCTGCCGGTCCGGCCTACCGTCCTCTGCCTGTGGCCCAGGTGCGCCCGCCGCTGGCTCGCTACGGCCTCCAACGTGGCTACCTGCTGTTTGTGGGCACTCTAGAGCCACGCAAGAACCTCCCCGGCCTTCTCTCCGCCTACCGGCTCCTGCTCGACCGCGGAGAGACCGACCTCCCTTTGGTGATCGTCGGAGGGCGGGGATGGTTCTTTGAGCAGACGTTCGCCCAAGTGGAAAAGCTGGGGTTGACCGACCGGGTCCGCTTCCTCCACAACGTGCCCGATGCCGACCTCCCGGCCCTCTACAACGGGGCCACTCTCCTTGCCACCCCCTCTTTCTACGAGGGATTCGGCCTCCCGGCGCTGGAGGCGATGGCCTGCGGGACGCCGGTGGTAGTCTCGGAGCGCGGCTCGCTGCCCGAGGTGGTGGGGGAAGCTGGCATACAGGTAAACCCGGATGTGCCGGCGGGCATCGCGGCGGGGATGAGCCGGCTGCTCAACGACCCGGCCCTGCGGGAACGGCTACGGGAAGCCGGGCTCGCTCGCGCGGCCCAGTTCACCTGGGAAAAGACCGCCCGCGAGACCCTGGCGGTCTATCGGCGCGTGGTCGCAGTTTCGTGACTTTCCCCCCTCTACCCGCCTCCGATCACCAGCACCCCCGTGCCGTTGATCTCGCTGTGTTTGAGGGCCAGCAGAGCCTCATTGGCCGCCTCCAGGGCAAAGGTCTGGGTTGTGGTCTGGATCGGGACCTCGGCGGCCATTGCCAACAATTCCTCAGCATCCTGGCGGGTAAAGTTGGCCACGCTACGCACTGTTCGCTCCCAGTAGAGCAGTCGGTCGTAGTCGAGTTTGGGGATGGCGGTCATCGTCACGCCGGCCAGCGCCAGCGTGCCGCCGCGCTCTAGCACCCGCAATGCCTCAGGGACCAGCCTGCCGGCCGGGGCAAAGATGATGCTGCCATTCATCCTGGCGGGAGGGTCGTCCTCGGCCCCGCCCACCCAAACCGCACCCAGTTCTCGCGCCAGCCGCCGGTGGCGCTCGCTGCGGGTAAAGACATAGACCTCGCAGCCCCAATGTCGCGCCACCTGGATCGTGACGTGGGCCGAGCCGCCAAAGCCATAGAGGCCGAGTCGCTGACCGGGCTGCACCTCGCTCAGTCGCAGCGCTCGGTAGCCGATGATCCCGGCGCACAGGAGCGGCGCGGCGGCGATGTCGGAGAAGCCATCCGGGATGGGATAAGCCAGGTCCTGATAGGCCACCATCGCCTCGGCGTAGCCGCCATCGGCGTGCAAGCCTGTGAACCGCGCCTCGCGGCACAGGTTCTCCAGCCCCCGCTGACAGAACTCGCACACACCGCAGGTGTGGTGAAGCCACCCCACCCCCACCCGGTCCCCCTCTGCGAAACGAGTCACACCATCGCCCAGCGCTTCCACCACCCCCACCACCTGGTGACCGGGGACGAGCGGCAGCCGCTCCAGTTCCAGGTCCCCTTCCACTGTGTGCAGGTCGGTGCGACAGACCCCGCAGGCCCGCACCCGGATGCGTACCTGACCGGGGCCGGGCTGCGGCAGGTCAAGCTCGGTCAGCTCCAGCGGACGCTCCTCCGCTGGCCTCGGCTCGCGCAACAGCATCGCCTTCATACTGCCCTCCGCCAAAGAGCTCGCGGCCCACAGGCCGTGAGAGATAACCGTCAATCCTGGTCAAAGGGAACGTCCGTGCCCTCTGGCGTCAGCTCCCGCACCTGAAGCTCGGCCTGGTCCAGTTTAGCGTTGCAGTGCTTGACCAAGGCCTGCCCGCGCTCATAGAGGGCCAGGCTCTCCTCCAGAGTGAGCCCGCCAGCCTCCAGCTTGTGGACCGTCTCTTCCAGCTCGGCGAACGCTTCCTCAAAGGCCAGTTCTTCGACAGATTTCATAGCTCCTCCACCTCGCCAATCAGCTTACCCCAACCGAGGCTTGGTCAGCACTTCCATCACCCGCAGGTCGAAGAACGCCTGGGCGTTGGCCGGGGCCAGGAGGACGGCGGTGTCGGCCCCGCGCCCGGTTCCGCCGATGGCGATGCAAGGCTCTCCAACAGTGACCAGCCCGGCGTCGGCAGCCATCAGGGCGATCTCCAGACAGACCTTCATTCCTTCGCCAAAGGTGCGCAAAGTATAGGCGATGATCTCGTCGGTCAGGTAGGTGTTTAGCCTTTTCCGCACCGCACGGTTGACCCCGCCAAAGGCGTGCTGGCAAGTGAGGATACGCCCGCCCCTCTCTTCGATCCTGGCACGATATTCCGCCTCCAACTCTTGAATGTTGGGGCCGCGGAAACCAGTCGAGTGGGTCACGACGATCACCTCACAGTCCGGCAGACGCTCCACAGCCCTGGCGCCGGTCTCGCCCGTCGTGGTGGCGACCAGCACTGCCTTGATCCCCAACTGCTCGGCCCGCTGGCGGACCACCTCCAGAGTGCGCTCTGTGTTCTGGGGGCCTGGCTGGTCAAAGTAGACGGTCGGCACTGTGATCTCGGTCATCTTTGCTTCTCCCTTCACTCGAACGCAAAAACAGTATACATCAAGTGCGGGCTTCACTCAAGTGGGGGGGACAACGGAGAGCGTGTTTCAGTTTTGGCCCGACACGCGGGTGCCCCACCCATTTCGGCTCCGGCGGCTCATTGTGGTATAATCGGTCCCGTGCCAGGGAGGGACAGGAGCAAGATCAATGACAGAAGAAATTTCTTACCAGGTCTTTGCCGTCTCCGACGGCACCGGGGGCACCGCCGAGCGTGCTGTCCGCGCTGCTCTCACCCAGTTCACGAGCAACGTGCAGGTCCATCGTGTCGGCGAGGTACACAGCCGGGAGCAGATCCGCGCGGTCGTCCGCCAAGCCGCCCAGGGCCACGCCGTCATCGTGCACACGCTGGTGACCGCCGAGCTGAGGCAGGCGATGTTCGATGAGGGCCGGCGGTGGAACGTGCACACGCTCGACCTGATGGGCCCGCTCCTGGAGCGCCTCTCCGACCTGCTGGAGATGCCCCCGATGGCCCAGCCTGGGCGCTTTGGCGTCTATGGGCCAGAGGAATACAGCCGGCGCATCGACGCGATGGACTTTGCCTTTCGCCACGACGACGGTCGGCGGGTGGAGGAACTGGACCAGGCCGAGATCGTACTGGTCGGTGTCTCCCGCACCGGCAAGACTCCGCTCAGCGTCTACCTGGCCTACCGCGGTTGGATGGTGGGGAACGTCCCCATCGTCCAAGGGTTCAACCTGCCAGCTATCTTGGACTCCCTCCCCCCGGAGCGAGTCATCGGCCTCTCTGTGACCCCGCAGCGGCTGGTCCAGCTGCGCCGGGCGCGCGCAACACGGATGGGCATGACCGGCCGTTCATACGTCGATCTGGCGCAGGTGCGGGAGGAAGTCAACTATGCACTGAGCATCTTTCGCCAGCACGGGTGGCGTCAGGTGGACATGACTTCCAAACCCATCGAGGAGGCGACAGCCGAGGTGGTCGCGCTGATGGGTAGCCAGGAGAGCAGGGAATAGAGAGATGAGCAAAGCGACTCCCATTCGCCAGCAGTACCTTCAACTCAAGGCTCAACATCAGGACGCGGTGCTGTTCTTCCGCCTGGGCGATTTCTACGAGACCTTTGACGAGGATGCCGAGATCGCCGCGCGGGAGCTGGACCTGGTGCTAACCTCCCGGCCTGTCGCCAAGGGGGTGCGGGTGCCGATGGCTGGCGTACCTCATCACGCCATCGAGGGGTACGTCGCCCGCCTGATCGAAAAGGGCTACCGTGTCGCTATCGCCGAACAGGTGGGGGAGGTCACCGGGCGTGGTCTGGTCCAGCGCGAGGTGACCCGCGTCGTCACCCCGGGCACGGTGGTGGAGCCGGCTCTCCTCGACGCCAAGCGGGCCAACTATCTAGCCGCGCTGGTGATCGAGGGAGAGCGGGCCGGCCTGGCCTATGCCGACATCACCACCGGCGAGTTCGCCACGACCCAGATCAACCGCGACGAGGTGGCGCGAGAGCTGGCCCGTCTCCAACCCCGGGAGTGTCTCATCCCCAGGGCAGAGGGGATGGGGGCATCACTTTCTGGATTCGGGCCGGGGACGGTTCCCCCATCCACTCACGTCACTCCTATCCCCTCCTACCGCGCCGAGCCAGGCGCAGCCAGGCAAGTGCTCCTGGACCACTTTCGGGTGACGACGCTGGAGGGATTCGGCTGCGAGGGCAAGCCCCTGGCTATTCGTGCCGCCGGCGCTATCCTCTACTACCTGCGCGAGACGCAGAAGGGAGCGCTGGCTCAGATCGCCGGGCTGCGCACCTATACCACCGACCGCTTCCTGGCGCTAGACCCCGTGACCCGTCGCAACCTGGAGCTGACCGAAACACTGCGAGAGCGCAAGGTGCAAGGATCTCTCCTGGGCGTGCTCGACCGCACACTGACCCCTATGGGCGGGCGGCTCCTGCGCGCCCGGCTGGTCCAACCACTGACCGACCGGGCCGCTATCGAGGCCCGGTTGGACGAGGTGGAAACTTTCGCCCAGGACAGCGTGCTGCGGGGACAGGTGCGCGCGGGGTTGAAGGATATGCCGGACCTGGAACGGCTGACGAACCGGGTGCTGGGGAACATTGCCACTCCGCGCGATATGGCCTCCATCAGCCGGGCGCTAGCGAGGGTGAAAGAGACCAAGGGCAGAATGCAGGAGGCGGGAACGTCGGAGGGCGCATCGCGCCCCCTCCACTTTGCCCTCGACCCATGCGACGATGTCGCCGCTCTGATCTCGGCCGCCATCGCCGCCGACCCCCCCGCCAACCTCTCCGCCGGCGGCTATATTCGCCCCGGCTTTTCCGCAGAACTGGACGAGCTGCTGCAATCAGTGCACGAAGCACGGGATTGGCTGGCCAGCCTCGAACGGCGGGAGCAGGAGCAGACCGGCATCAAGAACCTCAAGGTCGGTTACAACAAGGTCTTTGGCTACTATATCGAGGTGACCAAATCCAACCTCGGTGCGGTCCCCGATACCTATATCCGCAAGCAGACGCTAGTCAACGCCGAGCGGTTCATCACCCCAGAGTTAAAAGAGGTGGAAACGCTGATCCTCAACGCCGAGGAGCGGCGGGCAGAGGTGGAGGTGCGGCTGTTCCGCGAGGTCTGCCAGCGGGTTGCGGCGCGCGCCCAGGCGCTGCTCAAGACCGCCAAGGCGGTGGGCCAACTCGACGTGGCCACGACCCTGGCCGAGGTCGCCGTCCGCAACCGGTACACCCGCCCGGAGCTGGTCGACACGGACGTGTTAGAGATCGTGGACGGGCGGCATCCTGTGGTGGAACAGGCGTTGCAAGAGGAACCTTTCGTCCCCAACGACCTGCATCTGAACGACGCGGCTCACATCCTGGTCATCACCGGCCCCAATATGGCTGGCAAATCGGA